>JALOLV010000021.1 GCA_025455785.1 Spirosomataceae bacterium
AGTGCATTCTTTCGGGCTTACCGACCGACGTTCCGCCAAATTTCCAAACTTGCATTTTTCTTCGGTTATTTGTTTTTGTTATAGGTTATCAATTCAATTACAAATTTTTATTCATAAACTCGTCAAGTGCATTTGTAACTTTCAATTTAACATCAGGCCAAGTTGTATTAATTAAAGAAATTGGGTCATTTTGTTTTTCAGCATCCTCAAAATAGTACATTGAATGAACAACGAATCCAATTTCTTCATTTTGGTACTTAATTTTGAAAAACTCTAACATTTCCTCAATCGAGTATAAATCCAGTAAAGTTGCCAAATCGTAGAAATCTTTTTTAGCTCCCCGTTTAGAAATGGCGTTTAACTTCATTGCGACTACGTCTGGAATTGATACGAATCGGATACCATCAATTTCTTCGATATTTTCAATATATTTATAGGGATGTAAGACAATATCAATCTTTAAATCATCAATAACACCAGCAAAAGAGCGTTTAGTTTGTCGAAAAATATTAAACTGATTATAAATAGATTTTATTTCTGGTATAATTTCATCGCTTTCGAAGTTCTGATTACTAAAAATATCTAAATCAACAGATAAACGATGCCCTAACCTAAGAGAAAGATTTGTTCCGCCAACTAATGCGAAGTTTTCTAATGCTGGTAATTGCATTAAATCTTTTAATATTCCCAATGTGCGGGGTTCGACTGCCTCTCTAAATAACATTTGAAATCAGCTGGATTTAATTTAAAATAGCCACAAATGAAAGCAAATACTTCTTTCCGAAAATAAGATACTTTAACGAACTCTTGTTTGATTTGGTCTTTTCCGTAAAATTTAATCAACTCTAATTGGTCACTAAAACTACCGTAATTAAAAACCTTGTCAACCACGAATGTCTGATTCTTCTCAAAATCAATCTCATCGAAATTGACATCCCAAAAAGCAGTTTTCGATATGTTTGGTCGTGGTTTTTGCATGATTTTCTCTGTTTTGCTACTCTAATCCAAGCATTTTTATTGCTGTTATGGCAGCTTCATCGCCTTTGTTGCCGTGTTTGCCACCCGCACGGTCGAGAGCTTGTTGGTAATCGTTCAATCGTTCGGGGTCAAAACTCCAAAAATCACGGGTTTATTGTATTTCAGAGCGACGTTAGTCAAGCCACCCGCCACTGCGTGATTAATGTAATCATTG
Organism: Spirosomataceae bacterium; assembly: GCA_025455785.1. GTDB lineage: Bacteria > Bacteroidota > Bacteroidia > Cytophagales > Spirosomataceae > JALOLV01. The sequence continues at coordinate 1,193 of JALOLV010000021.1, forward strand.
TGTTTTGTTTCGCCCTGAATCACGCAGCCCAAAGCAATCACGGCATCAATATCGTCTTTTTGAGCAAATACTTGCGAGCCATAACTCAACTCAAAACTACCCGGCACATTGGCTCTTACAATATTCTCTTCTTTTGCTCCGTACTCGATGAGTGTTTTGTAGGCACCTTCAAAAAGAGCCTCGGTGATTTCGCCGTTCCATTCGGCTACAACAATGGCGAAGCGACTGTTGCTTACATCGGGCAGATTCGTAGTACCAAATACACTTAGGTTCTTATTTTTTGACATAAATATATGGATTGACTCGTTGGAAAGGGTTAAATAAAAAAGGGATAAACCGCTTTTCGGCTTATCCCTTTGATTATAAAATATAAATAATCTCCGTTACTCGCCGAGCATGCCTTCGAGTTTGGATTTGAATTTTTTAGCGTTAATAACTTCTGCCGAATCTGGATATTTCTCAATAATCTCGGCGTAGGTTTCGATAGCCGCTTTGTTATTTTTAGCAACTTCGTAGGCAGTCGCCAATTTCTGTAGTAGCTGATAGCCTCTTCGGTGTTTTTCTTTTCCATGTAAGCATCACCAATTAGGCTGTATGCACGGGCTTGAACCAATAAATCGCTCGAACTGAAATTATTGAGACGCTCGATGGCATCATCAAACTTACCTTGCTTCAAAAGAGCAACACCAGCATAAAAATTGGCCAAATTGCCAGCATCGGTCGAGCCGTAGTTATCGGCAATCGCCAAAAGGCCTTCGTTACCACCAGTGCCATTGAGAGCTTGCTTTAACGAATCCGACTCAAAAGCATATACTGAGCTAAACATAGCCGCTTGAGCTTCTTCGTCTTGAGACTTCGTCCAGAAATTGTAAGCCACAACGCCCAAAACGATGGCCAAGATACCACCACCTACATACGTTAGTATTTTTTGGTTCGATTTAAAGAAACCTTCTGCTTTACCAATTTCTTGTTGTAATGCCTCTGCACTCTCGATAATCTCTATACCTGTTTTTTCTTTTTTAGCCATTGTTTGATTAAATAATGTTAATCATTGATTTGTGAAATTGTTAATTGTAATCAGCACTCGATTAACCATTAACTAATAACTATGATTTTTTCGGACTGCAAAATTAACAAATTGATTTTGAAGTTTTTATATACTTTGATAAAAATTGTGCCAAAAAAACAATATTTCTTCTTGATATTAGTAAACGGATGCACTTTTTGGCATATTGAAAAAATATTTTAGGATTTTACACTCTCTTAGGCAACCGTTTGGTGCCACTCAGCATTTCTATTTTCAGAATGACGATTCAAGAAATTATACAAGGCTGCAAACGCAATGACCGAAATGCTCAAAAACTACTTTATAACAAGTATTTGAGCAAAATGTATCGGTTGAGTTTAAGGTATTTAGGTAATGTCGAAGATGCTGAAGACTGCGTTTCAGAAGGCTTTGTGAAGATTTTTGAGAGTATAAAACTGTTTGATTATCAAGAGATTAACTCTTTTGAGGTTTGGATGAAGCGTATCATTATCAATCAGTCTTTGATGACGATACGCCGCCGAAATAATTTCAAATGGGTTGAGCTTGAAGAAGCTACCGAATTTGGCGAAGAGTCCGATTTTGAAGAAAACATCGATACCCAGCAAATACTTAGATTGATTATGGATTTGCCCGATGGCTATCGTACCGTTTTCAATCTTTATGCGATTGAGGGTTATAGCCATCCCGAAGTCTCGAAATTATTGAATATAAGTGAAAATACATCCAAAAGTCAACTTCATAAAGCTCGCAAGATGCTTCAAGAATGGCTAAAAAGTAGATTTAAGATAGAGAAATGAATAAAAATCTCGGAAATATAGATGAGTTATTTCAAACCAAGCTGAATGGGTTGTCGGATGATGATTTGACAATAAACGATGCTTTGATTTGGAATAAAATCGAAAATAAATTAGACAAAAAACCTCGTTTGGTGGTTTTGTGGTGGCAATACGGCGTTGCGGCTTGTTTAATGATAGCCTTATTTTTTGGTTGGAGATTCGGTAATCAAACCGAAAAAACGATTGTCAAAACCGCCATTAAGCCAACAACAAAGCAGAAAGTAGCTCCAATCAACAACGTAACGACGGTTGTCATTGAGAAAAAAGTAGAGACAAAACCGAAGAGGATTCAGCAAAAGAAATCTTTACAAATCAATCTTGAATTAATCGAAAACGAAAAAAGTATTGCCCTAAAAATGCCCCAACTGTATTTTAAAGATATCAAATTTAAAATACAGGTTGATTCGGGTAAATTATTAGCCAGAAACAAAAAGCTCAGGGTAATTCATTTAGATGATATCAATAAAAAGCCAATCGAAATCCTCAAAGAAAATAAATCAATTTACGTGCAGTTTAACCCCAAAGGAGCGTACTATCAAGATGCTCCACCAAATAAAGAAATCATAATTCCTTTTAAAAGTTCTAAAAACTAAAATTACGGTTCGATATGAAAAAGCTATTTTTAATGCTCTTTTGGAGCATCAGTGTATCTCTTTTTGCTCAATCCGAGCAAGCTCCCAAAAAATGGAATCAAAGTATAGAAATGTATTATCCCGAGAATACCAAAGTTTCTGTTGTGGCGACTATCACGCCAGTGCTACTCAAGGCCGACCAAATTAATATTGATTCTTTGGTAAGAATTGCCCTAAAAAAATACAAAGAAGTAGAAGAAGAAACCGATGAGGTAAACGCCAAAACAGTTGTTTACAGTTTGGGGCTAAACGATAAAAACTGGATTTATACCCAAAATAATACAAAAGACGGAATCGAGGTTTCGATTCATAAGCCAACCAAAAAAATGTATGGATTTTTAGAAAATGGAGAAGTCGTAAGCCTAAAAAATCAGAAAGATACCTTGATGATAAATCTGATTTATGGAGATGTTACGATGGATGTTTTCCCGAATCATTTACGGGATAGAATCTCAAAGGAGAAGATAGAGTACGGCAATCAGCTATCTTTTGGATTTGTAGTCAATGACCTCAAACAATTAGAAAGCCTTGATTATGGATTGATTAGGCAAGATATAAAAAATGCAATTCAGAAAATCAAAGATAAAGTACAAATGCCAGCCCTTGCCAAAGATTTAACGATGCCGATTTCAATCATCAAAAAAGAAGGAAGCATGAACATGAATTGGTACTACCAACGAGCCGATGTAATTTCTATCACAGGAGCAATTGGGGCAGGATGGGTTCGTGCCAAACCAGTTCCGTCTATTGATTTAAACCTAAATCTTGATTTGGGTAAAATCGGGGTGGGTGTCGGAGCAATGATGATGTACGATTTTAAGAATCTGACCAATAATACACTTAAGGTAAGCACAGGTACATTTCTGAATGCTCATTTGAGATTTAATAAATTTGAGTCGAAGTTCCCGACCTCAAGATTTTCTGAAATATCAAACCAAAGTAGTATTTCATTAGGATATTTAGTAAAAGACAAGACCGATTTATTCAATAAAAGTACTTGGCGTACAGCCATTTCGATACCATTATTTAGGCATCTATTACTCGAACCAGAAATTTATTTCAATGGTGCTTTCAAAAACTTATATCCAGCATTACGTCTAAAAGTAAATTAACAAAAACGGGAGAGGTTACCGCTCTCCCGTTTCATTTATCACTTAACCCCTTCTGCCCAATTAAACCTATCATCAATCGGGAATTTCCAAGGAGCCATGTTATTTTCGAGGTTCGAGAACATCATATTCCATGAGGCCGGTGCTTGCGATTCCTCCATAACTTTGTAGCGGCGAAGCTGCAAGATAATATCTAACGGACTGATATTTACAGGACATTCTACCACGCAAGCGTTGCAGGTTGTACAAGCCAGTATTTCTTCTTCGGAGATATAATCGCCCAAAAGTGATTTTTCATCCATGTAATCCATGCCATTTTTGAGCCATCCTTGCTGAATATCCTCCAATCTATCACGGGTATCCATCATAATTTTACGAGGAGAAAGTGATTTTCCCGTCTGATTGGCAGGGCAAGCCGATGTACATCGTCCACACTCAGTGCAAGTATAGGCATCCATGAGGTTTTTCCAAGAAAGGTCTTTTACATCTTTTGCACCAAAACGCTCTGGAATGACCTCATCACCCCCTGCCCCCTCTCCCGATGGAGAGGGGGTCTCTAATCCGAGCATGATTTTTACCTCTTTTGTTACGGTCGGCATATTGGTCATTTTTCCGTTTACGTCATTATTAGTAAAGTAAGTATTCGGAAACGCCATAAAAATATGCAAATGCTTAGAGTAAGTTACATACAATGCAAAAGCAAAAATTCCTAATATATGAAACCACCAAGCGATGCGTTCGGTAACTACTAATGACGCCTCTGACCAACCTTCAAAAATGGGTTTAAGCATACCACTAAAAAAGAATGTACCGACTTTTTCGTAGTGAGCGGCGTTCATTTCTTGTAATACTGCATCGGTAGCATTCATGGTAAGCACCGCAAACATCAACAAAATCTCAGTAAACAAAATAATGTTGGCATCTTTTACCGGAAAACCCATCAATTCGCGGTGGCGAGTGTTTTGTAAGCGTTCGACTTTTGTGATATTGCGTCTTACCAAGAAAACCACACAAACCACAATCACCCCGACGGCCAAAAACTCAAAGAAGTTGATTAAGTAAGAATAGAAATCGCCTAAAATTGGAGCAAACAGACGGTGAGTTCCTAAGATTCCATCGAGAACTATCTCGGCAACTTCGAGATTTATCAATAGAAATCCGGCATAGATGATAAAATGCAAGAACCCGACAATCGGACGGCTAAACATCTTTTTTTGTCCTAACGCAAAAAGAATCATTTTGCCCCAATCGCCACTGCGTTCTTCCGAACGGCCCAATTCGATAGTTTTCTTTATCAAAATAACTCGGCGAGCTATTAGATAGCCAGCAGCTCCAAGAGCTGCTACAAAAAGTATTTGCTGAATGATTTGCATAGCCATAATAATGAATGAGCGAATAAATAAATTACTCAAAAATGTTATGCGTGCATAACAATACAAATATCGCAAAAAAGTTATGGAAAACAAGCATAGAAAAATTTTTTAAGATTTTTTTTGCAGGATATTTGTACTTAAAAAGTTTTTGTCTAATTTTGCAGTCCCAAACAATAGGGAACGGTGGTGAAATCACATTTGGTGATGTAGCTCAGTTGGTAGAGCAAAGGACTGAAAATCCTTGTGTCGGCGGTTCGATTCCGTCCATCACCACAAAATAAAGGCGTAATTAATTGATATTCAGTTAGTTACGCTTTTTTTATTCATTAGCTATAACAATCTGCATTTTAGCGGGGCAATGGGGGGCAAGCGTAGTTGGGGGTAGGTTGCCTATAAAAGTCCTAACTTTGTTTCCAAAAAAGGCATTAGAAATAGACTTTTTAAAAATTAATCTTACCCGAAGGCATTACAGACTACTTTGACTTGCGAAGAAAGGTGATTGCTATTATTTTTATTTGCAAGAGACGCACCGTACCAATAGAATACAAAGCAGAGAAACTTGAATCAAAGGGGTATTAGGAAGAAGAAACGGTTAGGGATTTTCCTATACGAGGGAAGTCATGTTTTTTAAGATAAGACGAAGGAAATGGCTGCATGCAAGTAGTGGCAAGATAGTACAAAGAGATTGGGATTTAGTAGCGTCAAAGATTCGTATTATGACAGAGTTTGTTGCTTTTTAAAAAGGACTCTTAGATGTGGTTATAATTTAAAAATCGTAACAACAGACGTTATAACAAGGTCTTTATTTTCATTACTAAAATGAGTATTCTGCTCTCAAAAGCACAAATCTTGGCAATAATCTATATTCATTATAAACACTACCTATATCATTTACCGTGTAATTATGGTAAATAGTCGTATTAAACAGATTTTTGCCTGATAAAGATATCGATAATTTATTTTTGGGAATAGCATATTTTATGTCAAAATCTGTAAAATAATAGCTATTACTTTTACGGATGCTTGTTCCTGTAAAAGAGTATCTTTCACATTGGAGTTGTGCGACAATATTTTTGTTTAGATTAAGAGATAAGTCTAAAAAACTGATATTATTTATAACTTTTATATTTCGGTATGCCTGTATATTATTGTCATTCCACTTAGTACCTATATAATAATTAAACATGCCTTTGAAACCAGACCTTAATTCTAAACTGTACAAATAATTCTTACTTTTTATAAATCTCAATTCAGTATCATTGATTATGTTTTTATAGTCTGCAAATGAAAACATAGCCTCTGTTTTTATTCTTGTTTTCAATGATTTAATATAATAATCATAATTTATGGTATAATTTATTTGATTTCTATCGTTAAATAATACTTTATCTAATTTTGACATCGTTGGGCTTATGGTAGTATTAGTTGTAAAAAAATTATGGTTTTTGATATACATCACAGACAAGTTTGCAAAAGTTCTATCATTCCAATTCCCAAACTGATAATTAATTTTATAAGTAGAGGCATCAATTTGATTAAAATCTCCGGAACCTCTCGTGAGGTTTCGGAAGCCTGTTAAAATATAATGGTTATATACTTCAATTATTGAGGCATTAGTTATATTATAATTGTAAGATGTATTAATCCTATGTTTTTGTTTGTTCCAGTCCAAATTAGCTCCATGATTCAAGAATGTGTATGTTTGATTACGTGAGATATTATTTTCATTTAAATAATTGTATAATTGATGTATTTCTAAATTTGCTGTTGCACTAAAATTCTTTAGAGGAAAAAAATATTTACTTTTTAAGTAAGTATCGTTGCTAATGTATCTAACTAAGTTCTTATAGTCATTATTCCATAATGGCTTACTTTTATCTGTATTAAAATCAGAAATTAATAAATCATCTCTTAGTGTACTCCCTAAGTGGAGTTCTAAACGCCTTTTCGTAAGATTTGATTTATTCAAAAGAGATGATTCAACAGCATAAAATCTCATTCTATTCTCACTGTTCTGTGCGATGTTGCTGTTTTCAGAAAAATTAGAGATTTGATATTGAAAATTATTGATTTGGTAGTTTTGCGGACTTCTATCATCTATAATTCGTGTATTCAGCAGGAATACTCGACCTTGTTTTAATTTGATAGTATATGTATTTTTATTGTCAATCAAGTGATTACGGAAAAGCATTTTTTCAGATATATAAATATCATTAAAGAGAATATTACTTTTGTCTCTATTATCAGAAATACTAAACTTATTAATGCTTTGGAAGTTCTGATTTTTAGAAATATCATGTGTTAGGTCTAATTTCCCAAAAATCACTTTTCCATTCTTAAAAAGTCGGTAGTCTTCGGTATTTACAAAATTTATATCCTTTACCGCTACAGTGTTGATAGTTTTATTAAAAAAGTTGTTTGCAGTGCTGTTTAGAAAAATTATAGATTTAATTTTTAATTTTTGTGTTGGATTAAATATAGAATTGAGAGAAATCAACTTATCGTTGTTGAAATTTGTTCGATTTTTGCTAAAATTTGTAGGAGTAGATATAATATTGATGGTTTTATATGCTTGTTGGTCGTCACCTATACTTCCAATATCGTCTAATCCAACTGGTCTGATTAGTTCTTCAACATCACCTATTGCATCGACACCTATATTGTTTGCATTTGTTAGAAAATAGAATTTATTTTTATTGCCAAAATTCATCAGGTTACTCTTAAACAAATATTGTTGTAGATTAATTGGCGAAAGGGTAACATTTATATTACCAAACCAGAACCGTTTGGCTTCTTCTTTTAACCGTAGATTGAGAGCATATTTTTCACTATCTTCAACACCTTTCAGAAGGTGATTTTTAGAATAATGCTGTAACAACTCTACTTTTTCAACAGGGTGTACAGGCATATTCTTAGCGATGATTTTGTAACCTTTTTCAAAGAAATCATCACCATCTATCATCAATCGTTCGATTTCCTTATTTCCTACTTTTATAACGCCTTTTTCATCGACCGAAATACCTGGAATTTTCTTCAATAAATCTTCTATTACTTGTTCTGTTCCGTCAGCAAATGCTTTTACAGAAAAAACAACCGTATCTTTTTTTTCTCTTATTGGTAAATCGGCATGGACTATTACCTCATTAAGTACAATGGGGGATTGTTCTAACTCTACATCTAATTTGAGTTGGTTATTACTGTTTGATTCTATCATTAAACGCTTTGTTTCGTATCCAATTCCTGAAAAACTCAACTGGCATTTCTCTTTAATTACGCCTGATAATTCATAATATCCATTTTCATTAGTTTGAGTAAATGCGAGTGTCCGAGTATTTGCAGAGTCTTTTAAGATTACATTGATAAACATTACTGGCTCGTTTTTTTTATCTTTTACGAAGCCAGTAATGATTTTTTGAGCAGAAAGAGATGTGCTGATAAAGAATCCTAATAATATGAATGTGATAGACTTCATTTTTCAAAGGTTTTTTCTAAATCCAACGATTTATCTTCACTGCTTTCGTTTTTCTGAATAGTTGCACCTCTTGGAAGTTGAGAGAGTAGTTTTGAAATAAAGGCTTCTTCTGACCTTTCGTGAGCTATTTTTTTCAATTTTGCGAAAGTGCCCAAATCAACGGTATTTTGATATATAGAATTATTGATATTAATACTTCTATTTGTTGGTGCTTCTACCTTATCTAATAAGAAAGTTACTTCATCTTTGTTATCTTGAATTTTGACTGCTAACCCTGGCAATCCATGCAGTTTCCATGGGCCTACCGATATAGGTATTTGCTCAGTGTACCAAGCTGTGTAGGTTCTACCTCGAAAATTGGTGGTGGCTTTTCTACAATTATAAGTACCTATTTTAATAGACTCGTTATGAAATGTCCATTTGACATCAAAAGGTTCTTTTACATGGTATTCTTTGTATGAATCTCCTCCGTCACTACTTAGAAAAGTTTTAGAGAAAATCATTTTAGCTTTATGGTTAGAGACCAAATAAGTATGAATACTATCAGGAGTATCTGGGTTTAATGCAACAATACCTGTATTTTCATCAACTATTACTTTTTCGGGCTTTACTCTTTCAATTAACTTATAAGTTGATTTATCTCCTTGCAGTAAAAGCTCTTCATAAACTGGAGATTTGCCATTTGAGGCTAAAATAGTTTTGTATATCGCACGGATACTTGTCTGGCTGTAAGTATTTGAGTAAACTACCCAAATAACACATAACATTAATAGTTTTTTCATTATTTTAATTATGTTTAGAATTAGGGATTGATAAAAATACCATTTTTGAAGTTGTATTGATACTGATTAAGAATAGCTAAAAATTGTATTTTTCCAATCCCTATTGAGTAAATTATTTAAACCAACTTCCTACCTTAAACTTGGCACAAGTCCACCAGCTTACATCGTGAAGTGTGATGGTGTACTCTGTTCCGTTGATAGTGAAATTACCTGAACAATCCATACATACTTGTTGATTAAGTGTTTGATTGATTTTGGTCTCTGTTGGTTGAGTGTTATTTGCTTGGCTTGAAAGCGATAAAAATAGCCCAACAAATGTGAAAGAAAATAACAGCTTTTTCATAGTTTTTATACTTTAATTTTGTTTTTTAATGTTTGATTTTGGATAACAAAGTGTTAGTTTTTCTAACACTTTGTTTTTTGTAAAATTTTTCTGCAAAATATAGTACTCTTTATTTTACAACAGATTTGATTAAATCTGCACAACTCATACCATGAACGGTTATGGTATAGCTATCGCCAGTTTTATTATTTTTGATTGTCATTGTACAATCTACTGCCGAAACTGTTTTAACATTGCTTGTAGAAGCTAATGCTCCAAACAAAATACCAAACGATAGGGCTGATGATAAAATTAACTTTTTCATTTTTTTGTTAAATTGTAATTGTTATAAAAATTTGTTAGATGTATCATTAGATTAAACATTAGTTTTGTGGTACCATTTCAAAACTATATTAACCTGTGATTAACGATTCAAATTTCTATAAGTAATTTGAGGACTGATAATCTTTTCGACCAGTGATTTATTTTATTAAACTAATTCACATAAATTAATTTATTGACAAAATGAATACTCGAATGAGTATTGCTATTTTCGATAAATCCATTCTAATCTTCGACAAATGAGTTTCCGAAGTTAAAAATCATTATATACATTTGTTTTTCTAAAAAAAACCAAAATTCACAATTATTGTCATAAGTGAAAAGTCATCATTTTTGAGCTATTAGACTGATGAAAGATACACTAAACTGCATTATTATAGACGATGAACCTCTTGCACAAGAGTTGATAGAGAAATTTGTCAAACGAATAAACTATTTGTCTGTACTTAAAATATTTGACAATGCCATAGAGGCACTCGATGAAGTAGAAAAGCTCAGACCTGATATAGTTTTTTTGGATATAAGTATGCCCGAAATGACAGGACTTGAATTTATTCGTACTTTTACGAAGTACAAACCACACTTTATCATGACTACGGCTCATCCTCAGTTTGCCTTAGATGGTTTTGAGCATGATGTAGATGATTACCTTCTCAAACCAATACCCTTTGATAGATTTGTAAGAGCAGTAAATAAAGTACGAGATAGGATTCCTCATAAAATTGAAAGCGATAAAGTTGGTATTGAAAAAGTCTATCCTATCAACAAAGATGTTGATGAAGAGGAGATTCAAGAAGAAATTGATGATGAATTGCTCGATGAGGGACTTATTAAAGAACACTATCTATGGGTCAAAGAAGACAGAAAATTGGTTAAAATTGATTTTAATGAAATTGTGTATGTTGAGGGCATGAAGGATTATATTAAAATCTTTCTTGATAAAACTATGATTATTACTTATATGCGAATGAGCAAAATGGAATCCGTTTTGGCAACCCGAAAGCGATTTCTTCGTATTAACCGGTCGTTTATTATCAATACTAAATATATGAAAGCCTTAGATGGTAATATGATTGAACTCGAAAATGGCAAGAAATTACCAATAGGCACAAATTATCGTGATATTATCAAAAACGCTATGAAGTCTCAATTACCATAATGATAAACAGTATTTCTAATTTACTACTAAAATACTCCTACGAAGGCAAAAACAGGATTATTGTTCACTGCTGCTTTTGGGTAACCTGGTTTATATTTATTTGGTTTAATGCAGAATTTTATTTTCACCCAAATGATTATAATTTGGAATTATTTTTCTACTTGGCAATCAGAGATATTATTTGGGTAGTATTTGTATTCTTTTTTACTACAAGGTTTATATCAAAGCAACTTAATAAAGGGAGAATACTCTTTTCTCTTTTACTGATATTGCTTTTATACTTTTCAACTCATACGCTTACTTATTACTCGCTCGGTTTAATGAATAGATTTTTTCCGAGTATTGCTGGAATAAATTACGTTAAATACTATTATAAATTTAGTTTTTGGGAAGGTATTTTTGCCAGAGATACATTTTGGCATAATTCCTATTGGTACGCTTTATATATTTCAATTCCTATAGTTTTAAAATTGTTTATAGATATTTCTACATTCAGATTGAAAAATCTTCAACTCGAAAAAGCCAATATTAAACTCGAATTAGATTATCTTAAATCTCAGGTCAATCCACACTTTTTATTTAATACACTCAATAGTATTTACTCAATAGTCGTAAATTCAGAACCCAAAGCTGCACAAATCATCTTGAAGCTATCTGATTTGATGCGATACTCACTCTATGAAGCCAATAATGAACAAGTGGCATTGAGCCGAGAGGTACAGTTTATCTCAGATTATGTCGAATTAGAGCGAGTGCGTCATAAAAAGAGTACTGTCATCAACCATAGTGTAGAGGGTAACTTAAGTAATCTGGAAATCCCCCCTTTACTGCTTATTAATTTTGTCGAAAATGCCTTTAAACATGGCATCAATAATAATATCAAGGCTTCTTGGGTAAATATAGATATTGTGGTAGAAGGTAAAAATCTAAATTTCACAATAGAAAATAGTAAACCTCAAAAGATGAAAGATGAAATCAATCAAGGCGGATTAGGGATTTTGAATGTCAGAAGACGTTTGGATATGCTCTACCCTAATGCCTACCAATTTGACATTGAAAATACTCAGGATTCGTATAAAGTAAAATTGTTTTTAAAACTTCGATAAATTGATTTGTCGAAGCTAACAACACATCAATCGAAAATAATTTATCTATACTTTTACACTACTTACTTTTGATTAATTATTTTAATAATCAGTTTTAAAAATTAAAAATTTGAAAAAAATGAAAAATCAAAAACTTACGCTAAACAAACACATCGTATTCAAATTTAACAGCACAAATACGGCTGTCTCAAAAAATGACAAAAATTGTCCTTGGAGATTTAGTGTACCTGCAATTCCTACTTTTTTCTAAATTATGACTTATACCTGTGGAATAGTCGAAGACGAATTATTATCCGAGCGAATGCTTCGGGGCTATCTCAAGCGGTTTCCATTTCTCGAAATCGCTTGGGTATGCTCTTATGCTGAAGACGCTCTTGAATTTGTCGAAAAAAAAAAAGTAGATTTGCTCATTCTTGATTTACAATCAGTGCCAATCCACCAAACAAGTGCCTTTTACTCTCTCGTAGCCCATCAGCGATGTATAATTATCACCTCTGTATTTCCAATTCAGATGGTCAATATCCCTTTGGATGTTGTCTCCTTCTTGAATAAACCCTTTTCGATTGAAACTTTCAGTCAAGCAGTCGAAAAATTTATCGAAATCGTAGATGACTAACCGTTATGGCTATCCAATTCTTTGATTTTTATCTACTTCGTAGACATCTATTGCCTATCGATGGGCTTTTTTGCCTAAATGATACTTGCCCTGATGCCATTGAGGCAGAAGTATTTTTGCGAAAAGTTTTTTCACAAAAATTACTCGAAGAGGCAGTATTTATTGCTTCTCCAAACCTCTATCAGCGTTTTAAATCATGGTTGAATGGTGAGGTAATTACTGAGAAAAGTAAATTAATTCAGACCCTTTTCAAATATTATCTTCGAGCGTGCAGCCGTTGTACACCTTACGGAATGTTTGCAGGTTGTGCTGTTGGGCAGTTTGCAGATGATACAACCATTGATTTTGAAGAAAATGAATTAAACAAATACAATCGTATAGATACCAATTATTTAGTAGAAATAGTCAATACTTTGTTATGTAATCAATCCATTAGGCGACAAATCAAGTTTTATCCGAATAACACAATTTATCAAATCAATGATAAGTTTCATTATCTTTTTTATTTGATTAAAGATGCAAAGCGTAGTTACTCTATTTGTTCATTTGAGAGTTCTGAATTTGTAGAAATCATCCTGAAAAATGCCCAAAAAGGCATTCTGATTGATGATTTAATCAATTTTATAACAAATGAAGAAGTCTCGTACGAAGATGCAGAACAATTTATTAATCAATTAATTGATGAACAAATCCTCATTTCAGAAATAGAGCCAACCATTACCGGCAATGATTTTTTAAGTAATTTAATTCAAAAATTAAGCAAAATTCGTATTGATGATGATGTTTTAGATTCATTAAAAGAAATGAGAGCTCTTTTAAATGAATCTGAAAATTCTATCCAAAGTTTCCAACAAATACAAAGTGTTTTAAATCGACTTACGGGCAATTCTTACCAAGATATTATACAAACTGATTTATTTTTTAAAACTTCTTCAAATACAATTTCAAATATAACTATCAAAGATTTGACTAAAAAAATGGAGGCTCTTTTAGTCATCAATCATGGTAATTATTTGTCCAATCTCGATGATTTCAAAAAGCGTTTTATCGAACGCTACGAAACTCGTGAAATACCGCTAACATTGGCTCTTGATAACGAAATTGGTATTGGGTATGGACTTTTTGCTTCTGATAAACCCAAAAGTTCGACAATGCTCGAAGACATTAAGCATAACATCGAACAACCACAAAATATCATATTGAATTATTGGAAACAATTTACCTTAAATAAATATACCGAAGCACTCCGAAAGCAAGATTTTGAAATTACACTAACTGACAAAGACTTAGAATTATTGGCTCAAAAACATACAGAATACAATACTAAATTGCCTTCAAATGGATATGTTTTCGGAGCATTTTATGCTGAAAAGGATTTTAGTTATACATTCGAACTCAAATCAATGGCTGGCCCATCGGCTTTGTCGTTGATGGGGCGATTTGGAAACGGAAATCAGAATTTGCATGAAAAATTAAAACAATGTGCCGAATACGAATCTCGACAAAATGAAGATGTAATTTATGCTGAAATCGTACACTTACCAGACGCTCGTATAGGAAATATCAGTAGTCGCCCATCCTATCGAGATTATGAAATCCTTTATCAAACACCCTCTAATCTTCCAACTTCAAATCAAATCTTGATAGACGATTTAATGGTTTCTGCTTCTAACGAGGGCGAAATAATTTTACGTTCAAAAAGGCTTAATAAAAGAGTCATTCCACGACTTTCTTGTGCCCATAATTTTGAAAATGGATTGAGTATTTATAATTTTTTAGCAGATTTACAAACTGCTCACGAATGCCTAAATGTTCATTGGCATTGGAATATTTTTACTAAACAGACTTTTTTACCTCGGGTTCGTTATCAAAATATCATTCTTTCACCTGCCATCTGGAATCTCAAAATGGATGATTTTGATTTTAAAAAATCAGAGGTTAATATTTCGAGATTGAAAGAGGTACAAAGTCAATTTAAAATCCCTCGTTATGTTACTATTTCAGAAGGAGATAATGAACTTTGGATGGATTTTGAAAATGAAATATGTCTTAAAATATTGATAGACCTTTGGCAAAAAAACGCTCAAATTAAGTTGAAAGAAACATTCATAAATCCTGCAAATTATTTTTTGAAAACTGCAAAAGGGGGCTTTCTAAACGAAGTAATTATTCCATTTAAAATAACTGAATATCAAGCAGTTAGGTCTGTTTTGAAATCGAATAATGAAAATACAAAGCGTCTTTTTTCTATAGGTAGCGAATGGCTGTATTTTAAAATATATTGTGGCGAACTGACGGTCAATGAATTACTCAAAAATCAAATTAGAGTACTGGTAAATGACTTGTATCAAGATGAAATTATTAATTCATTCTTTTTTGTACGCTACCAAGACCCAGAGCCTCATTTGAGGCTTCGATTTAGAGGTAATCCAGCTAATTTTTTCTACACGCACGTTATTGAGTCCGTTTATGAATCGCTTAATATTTTTTTAGAAAATGGAGTAATCCACAAAATACAAATTGACACATATAAACGAGAAATTGAACGCTATGGAGCCGATACGATGGAGACAAGTGAGGCTATTTTTGCAGCAGATAGCTTGTCGGTCATCGATTTTATTGCTCGACATAAAGATGAAAATGGCTATATTCAATTCGCCATGAGGCACATTAATGCTTATTTTGAAAATTTTGAATTAAAATTAGAAGATAAACTCAAATTTGTTGAAATGATGCAGAAGAGGTTTCTAAATGAATTTGGAGATGAATCAAATCTTCGAAAAAGCCTAAACAATAAATACCGTGATTTCGCAAAAATAGATTTTAATTTTTATGATTCCCCTTTTAATATTCAGTCATTGGCAAGAGAAATTATCATACAAAATGAAAATAATATGAATAAAATTTTCGATTTGCTTTCAAGTTATATCCACATGTTTGTCAATCGTTTGTTTTATTCTAATCAAAGAGCTTCTGAATTATTAGTTTATCATTTTTTAGTTAAGAAATACATCTCAGTAAGGCATTTACACTTGTTCTAAATGGTTTCTTCCGTTTATCACAACAAGACAAACGTTTAATTGATTGATATTCAGATAATTACGATTTTTTGTTTTTGTTCGTTCTGTATAAAAAGCTTATAATTTAGTCGGGCGATTCAATGTTTTTTCTGAATTAATTCCCTAATTAGCATCCGTAAATTTGGCTTTATAAATAAATTAATTCTCAGAGAAAATTGTTGAATTAAAAATAGTGCGAATAAAGACGAATCGGGTATTTTTGCAATCGAAAGAAATTTTATGAAAATCAATGCCAACAAAATTCTATAAATATCAGGGTACAGGGAATGATTTTGTGATGATTGACGACCGCTCGAAGACTTTTCCGATTCACCAAAAACTAATCGAAAATCTGTGTCATCGTCGTTTCGGAATTGGAGCCGATGGGTTGATTTTGCTTCAAAACGATGCCGATTACGATTTTAGAATGGTCTATTTCAATGCCGATGGTAGAGAGGGAAGTATGTGCGGAAATGGTGGACGTTGTACCGTTCGATTTGCCGAGGATTTGGGCGTTTTTAAAGATTCGACCAAATTTATTGCCGTTGATGGCGAACATTTGGCCGATGCTGATTCTGCCGAGATTCATCTTAAAATGGGGGAGGTTCATTCAATCGAACGTCACGATGGCTACGATTTTATGAATACTGGCTCGCCGCATTACGTGGCGTATGTAGATGATATTGAGGCAGTTGATGTTTTTGGCGAAGGTCGTAAAATTAGGTACTCAGATGAATGGGTGAAGCGTGGTGGTACCAATGTGAATTTTGTGCAAATTGTTGATTCTGAAACGATTTACGTGCGTACTTATGAGCGTGGAGTCGAAGACGAAACGTATTCGTGCGGAACTGGCGTAACGGCTTGTGCATTGTCGGCTTTTATGCGTCACGGCTTGCAAAGCCCGCTAAAAGTGATTACAAAAGGTGGCAATTTGAGGGTTAAATTCGATGAAGCCTTTAAAGAAGTTTATCTAATCGGTCCTGCTGTTAGGGTTTTTGAAGGTGAGTTTTGACCTTGCTTAAAATGATTTTAAACGATTTCTTGACTTTACATAAGAAAGGATTCCCGTTAAGGAATCCTTTTTGTTTTATGCTTCTGCTAAACTTTTATCGCCTACAAACTGATGCTGTGCCTCTTTAAATAAGACATTAAAAGTCGTCATTGAGCCGTAGCAACGAGTTATGTATTGCTGAATATTTACTTTTTCTTCGTCTTCCAGATTACTCGAATTGACTCTTTGTTCCAATACCCGGAGTCTGTCTCGCATCATCACGATTTTATGAAAAAAAGAGTCAATCGGTATCTCTTTTGATGCCAAATCGGTTCTTCCGGGTTTTAAAATCATCTTGCCACCTTTCCAACGGTCGCCCAGCGGGACGATTTCGGTGCTATCCATCCATTTCTGGAGGATTTTTGTGAGGCTTCTCTCAACATCAAAAAGACTGACTGAGTCGCTGGCTGGCTCGACGGCTTCGATGATTTCGAGGGGATAATCGGTTTTTATATTTTTGGTGCCGAAATCTACGAAAGTGATGTAATAAAACTCTGATTTGAAGTTGGTTACTACGCCCAAACCGTAGTCGGGATGCTTAACACGTGAACCAATACCAAGAATTACATTTGCCATAATATTCTAATGATTTTTTGATTATTAGGTTTATGGCAGATGTAAGGCAAAGGCTGTGCCAATATTTATCCTCTTTGTCTTATTGCTTCATAAAGGATGATGCCAGTGGCTACCGATACATTCAGCGAGCCGATTTGGCCTCGCATCGGGATTTTGGCTCGGGCATTCGAGAGGCGAATGATGTCTTCTGATACACCGTCTTCTTCTGAACCCATCACAATTGCCGTCGGGATTGTGTAGTCGGGTTCGTAGACTGAATCTTCAGTTTTTTCGGTGCAGACAACTACTTGAATACCAGACATTTGTAGTTCTTCGACCACTTTTTCAAGGCTATTTTCACGACAAACTGGAATATAATTCAATGCTCCCGAAGAGGTCTTCATGGCATCTTCATTGATTTGGGCTCCACCCTTAGCTGGTACTACGATTGCATGAACCCCCGAACACTCAGCCGTGCGGGCGATTGCACCGAAGTTCCGAACATCGGTGATGCGGTCCAAGATTAAGAGTAGGGGAGTTTCGCCTTTTTCAAAAATATCAGCAACAACATTTGAGATTTTGGCATAATTGACCGACGAAAC
>JALOLV010000250.1 GCA_025455785.1 Spirosomataceae bacterium
AAGGGCGGAATGGTCTCGTTGGCTCGCTCGGTGGCGAGGTCGTTTGGTAAATACAATATCAAGGCTTTTACGATTGCTCCCGGTTTTACTCGTACCGAAATGGCCGAAAGCTTTATCAGAGAGCATGGCGAAGGTGCAATTTTGAAAGAATTATCGCTGCAAGAACTCACCGAACCAACGGATATTTCGCCACTCGTAACGCTCATGTGCAGTGGTATGCTCGACCACGCCACTGGCTCAACCGTTGATATAAATGCGGGGAGTTATATGAGGTAAATTTCTATATCAACATTTCAATAGGATAGTGTTTGCAAGCACTATCCTATTGAAATGTTTTTTATCCCAAAATCTTGATTTTTTGGCTGACATTGCCGCTTTCTCCCACCCTAATCATCCATAACGCACTGCTTAAAAGCCAACCCGGATTGATAACTCTATCGGCGATTTGGGCAACTCGATTATCCATTTTTAGAATGTAATCGGCTTTTTGAGCAGCGTTCATCGGGGCAAGTGCCAAAGCTGATGCCCACGAGAAAGTCCGAGCGGTCGAAATACTAAAATTGATTAATCCCTCATCTTTGGTTTTGAGGGCATCATCCATCAATCGAAATGGCAGCCAAATTTTGGCCAATTTATCCTGCACTTTTTCGGTCAATTCACCGATGATTGCATTGATTTTATTGAAGTCATTCTGTAACCCAAAAATCTTTTCGTTTGGGGCGGTTTCGGCAGCGGCAATCGCTAAATCGAGGTTAATGTGGGCATTTATCCCTAAAATCAAATGCTGGATTAATGCAATATCGTTGTTTTTTGTTGAGTCAAATGCCTTCTTCCAAGCGTTTGTGGTCTTTTGTCCTTTTTGGTAGGCATCAAAAGCATCAATATATCGTTGGGCAAATCGGATGTCTAATTCTTCCATGCGTTTGGTATCTTCAAATTTCGCATTTGCGATGCCCTCTTTCACGGCAATGGTCATTGCTCGGTAGAGCGAAGCAAAATAACCCATTGGCGATTGTTTTTGCTCGGCCCAAAGTACAATCTCGGTCAGGCGGTTAATGACTTCATCAATGGTTTTCATGGAATAAAATTTAGGGTTTTAGGTTAACGAAATCTGATTACAATATCCAACATATTCGGCAGGTAAGCAAATTTTCAAATCCACTGATTTTGAGTATTTATCGCTAATTCTATTTTTTTAGAAACTTATTGCAGATATTTGGAACTCTGAATAATTCAACCTAAATCAAATTTTAACATGAAAAACCTCTTTTCCAAAATCACTTCGGCGGTGGTTCTGCTTTTTACGATTTCGAGCGGAGTATTTGCCCAACAATTCAATGTTCTGTTATTTACCAAAACCGACGGCTTTCACCACGAATCAATCAATGAAGGTGTAGATGCGATTCGATTATTGGCCAAACGCCACGAATTTGGTTTAGATTGGCAAGAAAATGCCTCAGTTTTTAACGACAAAGCCCTCGAAAAATACAGTGCAATTATCTTTTTGAGTACAACTGGCAATATCTTGAACGACGACCAACAAGCTGCTTTTGAGAAATTTATCAAGTCGGGCAAAGGTTTTGTGGGTATTCATGCTGCCTCTGATACAGAGTACGATTGGCCTTGGTACACCAAAATGGTAGGCATGATGTTTAAGATTCATCCTAAAAACCAGACGGCGTATTTGAAAGTTGAGGATAGTAATTTCCCCGGAATGGAGCGTTTCCCCAAAAAACTATTGTGGACAGACGAATGGTATGAATTTAGCGAACGTAAAGCCGATGATTTAAAAATTTTGGTCTCGGTCGATGAAAAATCATATAATCCTTACGCAAAATGGGGTAATAACGAAGGCAAGGGCATGGGGGCAATGCACCCGATTTCGTGGTACCATAATTATGATGGTGGGCGAGCTTTTTATACGGCCTTGGGGCATATTCCGCTGACGTATTCAGACCAAACCTTCTTAGACCATATCTACGGTGGTATTTATTGGGCTGCTACTGGCAAAGGGCTTTAATTTTTATAACAACGCGGCACGGTATTCTACATAGAAATCCGTGCCGTATTCCGATTAATTTTTATCAAATGCTCTCTTCGCTTCAAATTGAATCATTCAATCAATTTGGTTTTCTCAAAATCAACAATGCGATTCCGCAATTATTTGTTAATAAACTACGAGCGATTTTTGACAAATTGACCAATGAGACTTCTTCGTTTGAAGAAGTCTGTTTTGAAGAATTTGGTAATAAAAAATATATAACCGGAATAGATAATATCTGTAGCAAACTCCCTTTTAGTTGTTTAGAAGCACTCGGATTACCGGTTGTTTTAGAGATTGCCGAGAGTATCTGCGGTGTAAACTTCATTCCAATTCAAGATTTTGCAGTCGTCAAATACAGAGGCAGTAGAAACGTAGTAGAATGGCATCAGGATGTAATGTCTAAACAATCCGGAAAAGCTATAATGATGGGAATATACCTCGATGATGCCTCAGAAAATGAAGGTGCTTTAAAAGTGATTCCAGAAAGCCACAAAAGCTCAAAAACAATTTGTGAATTGCAAAACGAACCACACATCTCTATTGAAATGCAATCAGGGGATATTCTTATACATGATTTGATGTTGGCTCACAGTTCGGGGTTACTCAATCAAAATGAAATAAGGAGAGTTTTATATTTTGAGTTTTTTTCTACTGAACAAATCACCAAAGAACGCATTTATTCAGACGAGTTTATCTATTCACGCACAAGGCTTATTCCGCTGGCATTAAAATATTATCGTGAACAAAACCCCGATTCAGAACTATTTACATGGAAAAACGACTTCGCTTCTGAATACCCTCTAAGTGCTGATGTTAAATACGAAATCGACCTCATTTACTCGGCTTCTCATAAAGTAAAACCCGCAAATTATTGTTTTAATTTTTAGTATTCCGCACTGCCGAGACTTTCACAAATCGGATTCCGAATAGCATAAAAACCGCAAGACAAACACCCATACCCACAAAAAATAACATACTCAAAAATAGGTTGTAGTAGATTATCGCAAACATACAAACAAGCGATAAGACCAAAGCAATTATCGGGAAATACGGGTAAAAGGGTGCTTTATAGGGGCGTTCGAGGGTAGGTTCTTTCTTTCTCAGAATCAACAAACTTATCATGCTCGTTATGTACATTACGATTGCCCCAAGCACCGACATAATGATTATTTTATCGGTTGTTCCCGAAAAAATTGCCACAAAACCTACCAATCCACCCACAATCAAAGCCCAGTGTGGGGTTCGATAACGAGCATTGACTTCTGATAAAAAGTGGGGAAGATAACCACCCCGAGCTAAAGCATAGATTTGTCGAGAATAACCAATTGTATTGCCGTGAAAAGATGCAATTAGCCCAAAAAGCCCCAAACTCGTAAAGACTTTTGCCCAAGCGTTGCCTTTACCCAAAGCCATCGAGAGCGTTTCGGGCAGCGGATGGTCGATATTGCTCAATAATCGCCAATCGCCTACACCGCCCGACAAAACCATGATTCCGATTGCCAAAAAAACCAAAGTTAAGATAGCCGTGATATAGCCAATCGGGATGGTCTTTTTGGGATTTTTGACTTCTTCGGCTACCATCGCCACGCCTTCAATCGCCACAAAAAACCACACGGCAAATGGTAATCCCGCAAAAACTCCGCTGGCGGTTACGTCCGAATTGGCAACAAAATTTTCGGTTTTGAACGATGGGATTATCAGCACCATGAAAACCAGAATCTCGATGACCGAAAGGATTGTTACGACTAACGAAAAATTAGCAGATTCACGGATTCCGAAAAGATTAATCGTGATAAAAACCGCATACGCCAAAATCGCCGTGGTAAGTATCGGAATCTCTGGATTCAGAAAATGCGTATAGCTACCCAAAGCCATTGCGATAGCTGGCGGAGCCAAAACAAAATCTACGAGTGTAGCAAAACCCGCAATAAAACCACCGATGGGTCCCATTGCCCTAAAAGCATACGCAAACGGGCCACCCGCATCAGGAATCGAAGTAGTAAGCTCGGTATATGAAAAAATAAACGTAACGTATAAAACTGTAACCAACAACACCGCAATCAGAAATCCGACCGTTCCGGAGGCCTCCCATCCGTAATTCCAACCAAAATATTCGCCCGAAATCACCATTCCGACCGCTATCGACCACAATTGTAGAGGTCCTAAAACTCGTTTTAACTGATGCTTGTCGTCAATCGGTATTTCTGCCATCAATAATTGTTTTTCGTATAAAAGACCACGAAATTAAGGAAACTAAGGATATTTTGTAGCAATTACCTAATTTTGTTTCTTGAATTTAATAAAAATGCACTTTATCTATAATCTTGGCGTTAGGTTCTACACTTTAGCCATCACAATAGCCGCTTTGTTTAATACAAAAGCAAAACAGTGGGTCGAAGGTAGAAAAGTCGATTACAAATCACAATTTCTAAATCTCCGCTCGGTTCAATTGGCGTGGTTTCACTGTGCTTCTTTGGGTGAGTTTGAGCAAGGGCGTCCCGTTATCGAGCGATTCCGGAGTGAGTTTCCTAATTATAAAATTCTACTGACCTTCTTTTCGCCGTCGGGATATGAGGTTCGTAAGAATTATGCTGGAGCCGATTATATCGTTTACCTACCTGCAGATACGCCTCAAAATGCCAAAAGATTTATTGATACATTCGAGCCAAGCATTGTGTTCTTTGTAAAATACGAGTTTTGGAGAAATTACCTCGAAGAACTCCACCGCCGACAGATTCCGACAATTCTGTTTTCGTCAATTTTTAGAGAGAATCAAGTATTTTTTAAGTGGTACGGCGGATTTTTTAGACAGACGGTTTCGTTGTTGAGTCATATTTTAGTTCAGAATAAAAACTCGGCTGAATTACTACAATCAATTGGTTATCAGAATATTACAATCGCTGGAGATACACGATTCGACCGAGTAAAGCAAATTGCCGATGCCCGAAAAAACATCGAAATTGCCGAAAGGTTCAAAAACAATCAGGAGGTCTTTAT
>JALOLV010000251.1 GCA_025455785.1 Spirosomataceae bacterium
ATTTTAGACTCCTGTCAGGGATTTTTTGTATTTTGAGATTAGATGGTTGCAGACTCCTTACCGTAGCGTTGAGTTTACAAACCCAACCGATAAATATAGGGGGCAAAGCAAAATATCAGCTACCCGAGGCCTCCCTACGCCCATATTCAATATTCTTTTTCGCCAAATTCGCTATTGGGGAGCTTGACTTTTTTGCTGTTCGGATTTAGATTAAATGATAGATTTAGCATCACGATATTAGTTTCTTGAATGTAATTGGTAGATGTATAAAAATTATTACCAAAAGTTGTGATTCGTTGTTCGTTTACCTTCATCTTACCAAAAGCTAAATTTTGCCATTGTAGCGTCAGGTTTAGCCTATTGTCTTTAAAACTCTTTTTAATTGAGAGATTTGGCTGATAAAACCTCGAATCTTCGCCTTGGGCCGTATTCCGAGCCGACAAATATGAAAGATTAAACTGCGTGCTAAGAGTCGGTAAAATTTGATAACTGATATTACTATTGACCGAATAAACCCACCCTCGGCTATTGACTGCTACGGTATTATCGAATAATGCTCCTTTGATTTTGAGGTTGTAGATATTACCACCAACAAAGATTTTCAGGTTTTTAATTGGCGAAAGTGTCAGGCCTACCTCGCTACCAATGAGGCGAGCTTTGCCAGCGTTTGTGTAAATTCGGTTTAGGATAGTGTCATTGAAAACACTATTTACCCGATTTACTATATCAGTAATTTGTTGGGTATATATATTCCAATAAAACGATGATTTTTTCAAGTCTTTGCTTATACCAGCTTCATAAATACCGATAAATTCGGGTCTGATGTTTGGGTCGCCTTGTTCGAGAGTTTCGCTGTGTTCTCGTTCGGGGTAAGGATTTAGCTCATTATTGGTCGAGCGTTGCACACGGCGGCTGTACGCCAATTTGAGTCTAAGGCTTTCGCTTAGGTTGTATAAAACATTTGCCGACGGAAAAAGATTTGATAGTTGCAGAATCGCTGGTTTTGAACCTTTATTATCCGTAAATTCCCTGAATGCGTTTTCGTAGCGTAATCCTCCCGAAAACTCAATTTTTTTATATTTACCGGCATACTGTGAATATACGGCGTGGATTCGATTCAAAACCGAAATCTCGGCAGAATAAAGCGGATTAATGACAAATGGCTCAAAATTGCCGCTTTTTTCATTATACTCAAATTGCCCCGATTGGGTTTGATTTCTGAATTGATAACCAGCCGAAAACTTGCCGATTCCGATAGTTTTTTCAAAATCTGCCTTTAATCTAACAGCATCGAGCGGATTCGTACCCGTATTGAGTGTATATTGTAGCGTGTCGGCAAAATTATTGATATTCAGATTACGATTTTTGGTAAATCCATCCAGATTCGCTTTTTCGTAAAGCCCCGATAATGTCAGTGAAGCGGTATTTCTGAAAGTATGGGTATAATCAAGATTGAATACTTTAAATTGTCCTGATTTCAATACTAAATTAGGGTTGAAATACTCACTAAAACCTACAACTTGATTGGTCAATAAATTGGTTTTAGTGTTTCGATAAAAAATATCGGCGGTTCGGTATTGATTTCTTTCGCCAAGATAAATACCTGCCGAAATCTCATCGTTTTTGGTGGCTTTGTAAGAAGTTACTAATCTTAAGCCATAATTCTCTCTTTTGTAGCTACGTTCGCCCTCGCTCGGGAAACTCGTAAAGATATTGTTTAGGGTAGTATTTACATCGCCAACCCTCCGACCTGCAATATCATTCTTGAGATAATTGACCGATACCGAAGCATCCCAATTCCCTTTTTTGTAATTCAGAATAGCATCAAGCCCGTAGCGTTGTGGTTCGGTGGCATTGTAATATTCTTTTATTCGAGGGGCTCCATACTGAAGATTCGTAGTGAGCGATAGACCATCGTTTACACCTTTTTTGGTGATAATATTGATGATTCCAGCTTTACCATCGGCATCGTATTTGGCAGATGGTGCGGTTATCATCTCAATTTTATCGATACTATTGGCGGGTATTTGCGATAGTAGTGTCGTAACATCTACTTGGCTGGGTTTACCGTTTACCATTACCAAAAATCCTTTTGAGCCACGAACAGTTATTTCGCCTTCGGCATTGACCATAACCGACGGAATATTCTTCAAGACATCGGTTGCTGTTCCGCCTCGTGCAACCTCAAATTGTTCGGCCTTATAAACTTGTTTTTCGATTGTTGCAATCACATCGGGCTTGAGTCCGCTGACGGTGATTGATTCGAGCAATTGACTCAATGGCGATAGCGTAATTGCTCCCAAATCTAATTTTTGAGAGTCTTGGGTGGCATCAATCTCAACATATTTTGTTTTGTATCCAACATATTCAACTTTTACAATGTATTTGTCTTTTTTTAATCCGACAAGCTGAAAAGTGCCTTTTTCGTCCGAAAGTCCTCCTTTGTTTAGCACTTTTTGGGTTTTAGACTCGACCCTTACCGAAGCATAGATGAGTGGTTCGGACGTGAGCGAGTCAAGGAGCTTACCAGTGAGTATTCTTTCGTTTTGGGCAAACCCGCAATAACTACAAAACACACATAAAGAAAGTACGATTCGGATTAACATTTAGCAGATAGAGTTTAACTATTTGTTAAACAAAGATAAAGAAAATAAGTTTACGAAAAGACCGCACTCCAATACCCAATTACCTGTCGTTTGTCTCAGTATTTCAATCATTTATCAAAATCAACAATACAGAGTTAGTAATTTATAATAAGATTTTCTTATTTTTACTTTTAATAAAATTCCATTTCATCACTTTA
The DNA here is from genome assembly GCA_025455785.1 of Spirosomataceae bacterium. Lineage (GTDB taxonomy): Bacteria > Bacteroidota > Bacteroidia > Cytophagales > Spirosomataceae > JALOLV01. The sequence goes on from JALOLV010000251.1 coordinate 2,804, forward strand.
AAACAAAATCTGAAAAAGCTTTGAAAAGAAGAGACTTTATCCAGCTATCTGGAATGGGTTTTGGGGCAATGATGCTCCCCAATATCCCGATTGTGGGCAATGCAGTTTCGCAAGAAGCCCTTTTAGACGGAGCGATTGACGTGGCTGTCAAGAAACGCCTGGCCGATGCCGCTCTCAATGCCGCAAAAAGTAAAGGTGCCACCTACACCGATGTCCGCATTGGGCGTTACCTCAATCAGTTTGTGGTTACACGCGAAGACAAAGTTCAGAATATCGTCAATACCGAATCTTACGGGATGGGTGTTCGTGTAATCGTGAATGGCTGTTGGGGCTTCTCGGCAGTTGTTGATGTGAAAAACGAAACTGATGCCGCCAACGCCGCCGACCAAGCCGTTGCGATTGCCAAAGCCAACGCAAAATTACTCAAAGAACCTGTCATTCTGGCTCCCCAAAAAGGTTTTGGCGAAGTAAGCTGGAAAGCTCCGATTGAACGCAACGCCTTTGAGGTACCTATCAAAGAAAAAGTCGATTTATTGCTAAGTGTCAATGACGCTGCCTTGAAAAATGGTGCCAACTACGTCAATTCGGTACTATTTATGGTCAATGAGCAAAAGTACTTTGCCTCGACAGATGGCTCGTACATCGACCAAGATATTCACCGTATTTGGCCGATTTCGTCGGTAACGGCTATTGACCCTAAATCTGGTAAATTCGAGACTCGTCAGGCTCTTTCTGCCCCGATGGGAATGGGCTACGAATACCTCCAAGCCAATCCAAAAGATAAAGTTACGGGTATCACAACTCGCTACAACAAAGGTTACGATATGCTCGAAGACGTAACTGCCGCCGCCAAACAAGCCAAAGAAAAACTCACGGCAAAATCGGTTGAGGCTGGTAAATACGACTTGGTTCTTGACCCATCTCACCTTTGGTTGACGATTCACGAATCGGTTGGGCATCCGCTCGAACTTGACCGTGTTTTGGGCTATGAAGCCAACTTTGCGGGTACTTCTTTTGCTACTTTGGATAAATGGCAGTCTAAAAACTTTAATTACGGAAGCAAAGAAGTTAATCTTTTTGCCGATAAAACACAAGTTGGGTCGCTCGGTGCAGTGGGTTGGGACGACGAGGGCGTACAAACCAAGCGTTGGGATTTGGTAAAAGACGGAACGCTCGTTAATTACCAAGCCATCCGTGACCAAGCACATATCATCGGCGAGAAAGAATCTCACGGTTGTTGTTATGCCGATAGCTGGTCTTCGGTGCAATTCCAACGCATGGCGAACGTCTCGTTGGCTCCGGGCAAACAGCCGCTTTCGGTCGAAGAAATGATAAAAGATGTTAAGAAAGGAGTTTATATCATTGGCGATGGGTCATTCTCAATCGACCAGCAGCGTTATAATTTCCAATTTGGCGGACAGTTATTCTACGAGATTAAGGATGGAAAAATTGCAGGTATGTTGAAAGATGTCGCTTATCAATCAAACACCCAAGAGTTCTGGAATTCTTGTGTAAAAGTATGCGATGAGCGTGATTATCGTCTGGGGGGCTCGTTTTTCGATGGCAAAGGTCAGCCTTCGCAGTCGAGTGCGGTTTCGCACGGTAGTTCAACAGCTCGTTTCAATGGCGTTAATGTCATCAATACGGCTCGTAAGATTTAATTTTTGGAGAGTGTATTTACGGAGAAAGGAAAAAGAATTTTGATTCTTTATCTCTCGGCCGCATTTCTTTCTTCTAATTTTTAAAACATCTTTTAATCTCAGAAATCAAATGTCAGTTATATTAACCGAAGCAGAAGCTAAGGCCTTATTACAGAAGGTTTTAAGCTATTCAAAAGCAGATGAATGTGAAGTCAATTTGTCGGGCGAGATGCGTGGAAATATTCGTTATGCCCGCAACGAAGTCTCAACGAGTGGCTCGCTTATCAATAAAAATTTAGTTGTTCAGTCGGCATTTGGCAAAAAAGTAGGTGTTGCCACGATTGACGAATTCGATGACGCTTCGCTCGAAAAAGTGGTTCGTCGTTCCGAGGAATTAGCACGTCTTGCTCCCGAAAACCCCGAATATGTGGGCGTTTTAGAGCCTCAGCAGTATATCAAATCGAATGGCTATTTCGAAACAACCGCCAGTGTAAACCCCGATAAAAGAGCCGATGCCGTTGCCAAAAGTTTAGAGTTGGTAAAAGCCCAAAAACTCGTCGCAGCAGGATTTATGGAAGACCGCCACGG
>JALOLV010000252.1 GCA_025455785.1 Spirosomataceae bacterium
ACCAAAATAGACCCTCAAAATGGTAATTTCACATTTACCGTAAGGCGTTCGGAGCGAGAGTTTGTAGTGATAAAAGCCTCCGAGAAACCACATATCAACTTACTTTGGTTGGGTCTGTTGCTGGTCGTTGTTGGTCTTACGTTGGCGGCAGTCCGAAGGTTTAGGATTGCAGGTATTGATTAAAGAAAACAACCCTGACAGCGTTCAAAACGCTGTCAGGGTTGTTTTCTGACTATATAGTTTTTAGCTCAATTTCTCTTTGTAAAAGTTTACTTCGTAGTTCTGCGGCAAATTCTACGGCGTGCTTGCCGTCTCCGTGGATACAAACGGTATCCGCTTCTAAAGAAACTTTCTGTCCATCAGTAGCAATTACCGAACCCTCTTCAATCATCATAATAACCTGACTAACAGCATCTTCGGTAGATTCAATCAAGGCATTTGGCTGGCTTCTCGGTGTTAGAGTTCCATCATTTTGGTAGGTTCTATCGGCAAAAACTTCCGAAGCAGTCTTTAACCCAATCGCTTTTGCTTCGCTAATCAAAAAACTACCCGATAATCCATAAAGAATCAAATCAGGATGAATTGCTTTGGTAGCTTCGGCGATGGCTCTTGCTAAATTTCTATCTTGAGCGGCCATATTATACAAAGCACCGTGTGGTTTTACGTGATGCAATTTACCCCCCAATGCCCGCACAACCCCAAACATCGCCCCAATCTGATAAACACAAATATCATAAACTTCTTGTGGCGAGAGTTGCATGTTTCGGCGGCCAAACCCTTGCAAATCATTGAATCCGGGGTGAGCCCCGACGGCTACGCCGTTCTTGATGGCTAATTCGGTAGTTTTTCGCATGATTGAGGCATCGCCAGCATGATAACCGCAAGCGATATTGGCCGAGGAAATCAGCTTCATTAATTTTTCGTCATTACCCATCACCCAAGCCCCAAAAGACTCGCCCATATCGCAGTTTAGGTCAATTGTTTTTCTCATGCCGTGCTGTTTGGGAACGAGTTAAAAACTCGTTCTACAATTTAATTTTACACCTAATTTCAATTTTTTCATGTCTTCTTCTCGTAAAAATAGCAGTTCTTGGGCTTCTTTGATGCCGATGATTTGAAATTTGAAAGAATCCTTTGCTCCAAGTTGTGCCAATATTGGTAAATCTACCGAAACGACGTGTCCGATTCGGGGATACCCACCAGAAGTTTGATGGTCGGCCATCAGAATGATTAACTGCCCCGAAGGCAAAAACTGAATTGTCCCAAAATCAACCGCCGAAGAAAGAATACTTCCAGAGTCATTTGTTGTCAATTTCAGCGGTTGACCAATTAACCGATAACCCATCCGATTTGAGTCAAGTCCAATCGTAAATGTCTGATTTTGAAGTTTTTGTTTAGAATATTCATCCAGAAGTGTGTATTCGTTGCCAGTAATAATTCTTATAACCTTTTGAGTTTGATAAGGTGGAAGAATGTTTGGGGAAATTTGAGTTTTGGGATTTATCGTTATTGCAGAGCTACCATTCAATTCAATTCTATCGCCTTTTTCAAACTTGTTCCCGATTCTTGCTGCCAAATTTGTACTGACCGAGTCGAGCCATTTTTCAATTTTAAAACCACCCGAAACAGCTAAATAGGCTCGATTTCCGTAGTTTTTTCTCGAAAAACTCAATCTATCCCCAATGCTCACCGAAACTCTCTTCCAAGAATTGATTGGTCGGTTATTTAAAATTGGTAAAAAATCCGCTCCGCCAATGGCAATTGTGCAATCTTCTTCAAAGAGGATTTCGGCAGCAGGAAAATGTATCTCTAAAGCACCTTCGTTTTCATCATTATTCAACAAAATATTGATAAGTCGCACTGCATATTTATCCATTGTTCCATTCGGATTAATTCCAGCCGAACGGTGGCCATTTCGTCCTAAATCTTGGATTGTGGTTAATATGCCCGATTTTAAAAAAAGCATTGATTGATTGGCGATTGGAAGAAATATTACTTCTGCTTCACGTTATTGATTTCAAACAAGATTCTACTACCATCAACATTGAAAAAATCCATTTTGATGAAACCAAAATCCTCGTTATAGTGAGCAATGAGCTTTGTCTCACCGAGCGAACTGATACACGTTCCGGCGATGATATAGCAAAAAACCGTACCGATATTGGTGTGAATATACTCCGAACGAGTGATTTTGTAGCTCAAATCTTTGGTTAGTTCGCCCGTCCATTCGGCCAAACTTGGCATTTTAGCATCTTCGGTAAGCACTTGGCGGTCGTTCCATTCAAAACCCACTTTGAGCGAATCTCCCACTTGCGGAGAGGGCGAAAACTCTAAAATTTTAAAGAACGATTGCCGAGGTGGATTCAAAACTACTCGCTTACCAATCTCAATAACACCTGTTTGTTCTGAATCCAAACTTCTGATACCTCGATTGATATAATCGTAGCGAACAAGTGATTGCTGCCTCAAAAAACTACCCTCCGAAACCGACAAAGCAATCTGATAAATTGGTGTGTATTCGGCTTCTTCGGCTGGTTTTTTGCGTTTATCCAGCTTCCATTTTAAATCGTAAGGTACCAAAACCTCACGATTGTTATAAACTTTGCAAATCAGTGTATCTTTGTCTTTAAAAATTTGATACCGATAAAAAAACTGCCGAAACTTCTTAAAAACTTTGTTGTCGGATGTGGCATAAACCAACGAATCCGGTGACTGAGCAAATGAATCCTGAATAAATAACAAACAAAAAAGCAAGCCAATGCCAAAAGCAATCGACTTAGAGTTTGTCAGTTTATTTACTAAAGCAGTTATCATTTTTCACTCTTTTAGGTCTTTTTATTGGACAGGATTGGTAGTCTTCTCTACGATAAATTGGCAAATTGCATCGAAATCATCGGCATGAAACCAGTTGAATTCATCTTGATTCCGAAACCACGTCAGCTGCCGCTTGGCGTACCTACGGGTGTTTCGTTTAAGCAATTCTACCATCGTTTGGTAGTCATATTTGCCATCAAGATACTCATAAACTTCTTTATAACCAACCGTTTGTAGTGCATTATGCTCTCTAAAAGCCATTACGCTTTTGGCTTCATCGACCAATCCAGTTTCAAGCATCAAATCCATTCGGCGATTAATTCTATCGTACAATTCCTCACGTGGGCGTTCTATTGCAATTTTAATGATTCTGAAATTTCTACGATTTTTTGTTTCTTGTTTTTTATGAAACGACGAAAACGGCTTGCCCGTACTCAAACACACCTCTAAAGCCCGAACCACCCGTTGCGAATTTTGCAAATCGGCGGTTTCGCAATACAATGGGTCAAGTCTTTTGAGTTCACTTGCTAAAACTTCAACTCCCTCATTTTCAAGCCTTTGCATCAACTCGCTTCGTAATTCTATCGGAGCTTCGGGCATTTCGTCTAAACCATCCGTGATTGCTTTGATAAAAAATCCCGAGCCACCAGTCATTATCACCACCGATTTACGCTTAAAAATATCATCTTCCAGCAGTCTGATGGCATCACGTTCAAAATCGCCCGCACTGTAATATTGAGTAATATCATGCGAATCAATAAAATGATGGATTACCCCATTCATTTCTTCGGTTGATGGTTTTGCCGTCCCGATGCTCAATTCACGATAAAATTGCCGACTATCTGCCGAAACGATTTCAGTATCGAGCATTTTTGCTAATTTTATGCACAAATCTGTTTTACCGACGGCGGTTGGGCCCACAATCAAAAGTAATACTTTTTGTTTTTTTTCGTCTAAATCAAAATCATTCACAAATTCAACGATTAATATGGAAATCCTGCTCTTTTTGGTTGCTTTGGCTATTGGTGGAATCGCCGCTTGGCAAATTTTTAATTGGATGTACGGCAAAAAACTCCGTGATAATACCCAAGAACTTCGCCAAGAATCAACGATTTTGCTCGAACGCATCGAAAAAGTCTTCAAAGTCGTCATGGCCGAAGGGTATTTTACCGAGATTTATGACCACAACAGCCGCAAAGAATTTTTAGGATTCTTCAAAGTTAATAAAAAAGCGTTGGTAATTGCTAAGGCAAAGGTATCGGTTGGTTTTGATTTTGCTAAATTGAAGGTCAGACGTGACGAAAACGACCGAAAATTAATCATTGAGGCGTTTCCCGAAGCCGAAGTTTTGTCTATTGATACTGACTACAAATTTTATGACATCGAACAAGGCTGGCTTAATAAATTCAACCACGAAGACTACACTAATATCTTGAACGAAGCCAAAAAAGTGATGAACGAAAAAGCCCTCACGAGCGATTTACCCAAGATTGCCAATGCTCAAATCGGCGTGATGATGAAACAATTGGCGGCTTCGATGAATTGGGAGGTTGATTTCAAGCAAATTGTGGCATCAAATAACAAAACTTTATCAGAATTCACTGATTTTGAAGAAGTAAAAAATTGATTCGATTATTTATAATTTCAGATAATCGCTCTGCGTTTTGTATTTAGATTAGGCAATCGTCTAATCGAAACGTTCAACTTAAACAAATACAAAAATGGCAGAAATTACTATTGGCAATCGCCGTGTGGCGAAGCCCGACATGACCCCTATGGTAGATTTGGGGTTTCTTCTTATATCATTTTTCATGTTCACGACTACGTTTAGTCTTCCGTATGTAATGGGGCTAACCATGCCCAAAGATGGAGGTACTTCAGCAATGAGCGAAGAAAACACCCTGACGCTGATTTTGGCAAAGGATAATCGTATTTTTTGGCACCAGTCTGCTATCAATAAGCTCAATAATGAGGTATTAAAAGAAACTTCATTTAGCCCGAGCGAAATTCGTAAGTTACTGATAGAAAGCCGCTTAAATGCCAAGAAGCCAGAGAATTTTACGGTAATCATCAAACCGACCGATGAATCAAATTATAAAAATACGGTAGATGCTCTCGACGAAATGCTTATCACCAAAACCGAGCATTATGCTTTGGTTGATATTACTCCAAAAGAATTAGAATTATTGAAATATATGAAAACATGAGTCATCCCGAATTTTAAAAAGACCCTGTTAAGGGTCAAATATCGGTAGATGATGCCATATTTCTACTATTTTGAGTTCCGTAGGAACGACACATTGGGTTATATATGTCGTTCCTACGGAACTCTTTTTTTAGTAGAATTTAGACTATCTACCGAGCGTCGGCCGCCAATATTTAGCCCCGATGGGGCATTTAATTCTCAAAATTCGGGATGACTCATGTTGACAACAAATAAAAAAAGAAAAATCCCCCCGAAACGAGAGGACTTTCTCTGTATGTAACCAACAGTTACAAGTTACATTATCTTTAAATTATCTTCATTCCGATCTTTTCTTAAATCAATTTCGAGTCCGAGCAACTTCACCCCTACCCCAACCTGATACCCAAAAGTTGCTTGTTTGAATGTATCATCAATATTTGAGGCGTAGTCTCGCAAAGCATCGCGAAGTCTCTGGTCGCTACTGAGATTTACGGTTGCCACTGGCCCCGCCATCACTCTCAAAAACTTTACCGGCTTGAAACCGAGTAGAAGAGGTACATCGAGATTGGTGTAATTAAAATCAATCTTTTGTGTACCGCCGCTTGTAGTAATAACGTCGATAGAGCCTCCTTTATTGGCTACTAACAACTCTGGCTGTAAATAAATTTTGTTTCCTAAACGGCCAAACAAACCAACTACGTAGCCAGTTCGAGTATCGAGACTTTGTTGGATGTTATTTTTGAAAGAACCCGCATCAGTAAATACTCGATTGAATGTCAACCCGCCTTTGATTCCTAAGCCAGATTGTGCTTTTGAATTCAAAGAAAAAATAAAGGTAAAAAGACTAAAAAAAATGAGTTTTTTCATGGTAATGTTTGTTTTGAAATTATGATTATTAAATACCATCTTTGGCATTAGTAAACATCATATCATATACGGCACTCCTAAATTTTTTAAAGGTTCTGTAAATAAACGTAGATAGCGTGTATCTTCGTACAAATTAACAAAATATTAACAAGGTTTTGGTTTTGAGTTTTTTGTTTCGGGCTTACTGCTTAGCATAAAATACAAGTTAAACAATCGAAACTATGAAACTTTTATAAACTCAAACTTATAAACGTAACATGGCTAAAATAAAAACGGCATATTTCTGTCAAAGTTGTGGGTATAATTCACCAAAATGGCTCGGTCGTTGTCCATCCTGTGGCGAATGGAGTACGATGGTCGAAGAAGTTATTGAGAAAAACGAACCCGAAAAAGGCAATTGGAAATTCTCAAGTTCTTCGTCTGCCACACCTAAGACAGCCAACAAACCAAAAACCCTCACCGAGATTGCCACACAAGAACGTTACCGAATCATCACCGACGATGCCGAGCTAAATCGAGTACTTGGTAGTGGTATTGTGCCGGGTTCGCTTACACTCATTGGTGGCGAGCCGGGTATTGGTAAATCTACACTCATGTTGCAGATTGCGTTGAGTCTCAAAGACTATACGATTCTGTATGTTTCGGGCGAAGAATCGGAGCAGCAGATTAAGATGCGTGCCGAGCGAATGGATTACCGAAACGACCGATGTTATATCCTGAATGAAACCGCAACCGATAATATTTTCAGACAAATTGAGCTACTCGAACCCGATGTCGTTATCATAGATTCTATCCAAACGTTGGTTTCGCCGCTGATAGAATCGGGTGCAGGAAGCGTTTCGCAGGTTCGTGAATGTGCTGCCGAATTAATGAAATTCGCCAAAGAATCTGATGTGCCTGTGATTATGATTGGTCATATTACAAAAGATGGCTCGATTGCTGGGCCGAAGGTTCTCGAACACATCGTCGATACCGTTTTGCAGTTTGAAGGCGACCGCCAAATGACATACAGAATCTTACGAACCATCAAAAACCGTTTTGGAAGCACTTCAGAATTAGGCATTTATGAAATGTTAGGTTCGGGATTACGCCAAGTATCGAATCCATCCGAGATTTTGATTTCGCAACGAGAAGATGACCTAAGCGGAATCGCCATTGCGGCAATGGTCGAGGGCAACCG
>JALOLV010000253.1 GCA_025455785.1 Spirosomataceae bacterium
TAAAAAGTCGAATTTATTTTATTCTTCAAAATCAGTCATTTAAAAATGAAAACTTTACACAAAATAGCCGTTTTAACGACGATTCTCTTCGTAGCGAATATTTCAATTTATGCCCAAAGTGTGCTGATTACTCCACAGAAATCGAAAATCAGTGATACGCTGGAAGTAAAAAAGCAATTAGTGGTGGGGCTTGATACCTCGCAGGCTGATGATATTTTCTTTAAAGTTAGGCCAAATCTTCATACTTCGTTTTTCGTCCCGAACTGGGATTTGGCAGGAAGCACCATCGTTTCGGGTAATTTTTATTCACCCAACGGCAAATTTACTCAACTTCGATTCGAGAGTGAGGGCAATAGCTTTTTTGACATTGGCAGAAATGAAGTCGGGCAGTTTATTATTGAGCATGAAGATGACCCAAAACTTTGGATTTCGGATGATAACAAAGTTACAATCAAAAATAGAATTGCTTTTGACGGTTCTGGCCGTTCGGTTTTTATTGGTGAAGATGCCGGCAAAAACGATGATTTATCCGATAACAACAATGTTTACATAGGACATTGGGCAGGAAATGATAATGTAGAAGGCAATAATAATGTAGCTATCGGCACAGAGGCATTTACGGGTGGTTTGGGTTCGTATAATTTCGCATTGGGGACTCATGCTTTGCAAAACAATGTAAATGGAAATGATAATATCGCCATCGGCAATTTTGCGGGATATGCTTCTGATGGCAATAACAATATTTTGATTGGTTCGGGAGCTGGAGAGTCGTTGATTGGCACACGAAACATCATCATTGGCAGAGAACTCGGCACTACCAAAACGATGGACAACGCCCTTTGGATAGACGTTGAGAATACAAACAACCCATTAATTCAAGGAGATTTTGCAGATAATTCTTTGAAAATAAATGGCAAATTTTCTACAACAAATGCCGTAGGACTAAAAACTGATGCACCAAAATCGACTTTAGACGTAAATGGCTCAATGGGTGTGAAAGTGAAATCAGGCTTAGAAAGTGGCGTTGATGATGTGGATGATATGGCAGGAATTTGGATTTACACAATTGCCAATGGCGTTGTCGTTCTACCTCCGGCGTCAACTTGCCCAAATCGGATTTATACGATTGTAAATAAAACTGCTTCTACTCTCACAATAAGCGATTTCAAAGACCTCACGAATACGATTCAGACAACTATTCTTTCGGCGAAATCTATTGAAATCGTAAGCGATGGTAGCGAATGGCAACAAATTAGATGATATTTATTGGGATAATCTACTCGGCTACAATAAGTTGAAGAGGTAGAACGGGTTTCTCAACCCGTTCTACGATTTATGCAGGATTTGAAGGCTTTTTCTTGTTAAAAAACCTTTTTTTCTTGTTCGGATTCGATTTTTTGAATGGCTTGTTTGTCTTCTGAATCTTGTATTCGGGAGCTTTGCCAAGACCAAGCGATTCGGTAATGTTCTGTTTTTCTACTTCACGTTCGAGTAGCCGTTCGATGCTCGCTATTTTACGTTGGTCTTTTTCGTTGATAAACGTCATCGACGTCCCCGTTGTTTCGGCACGAGCCGTGCGGCCAATTCGGTGAATATAATCTTCGGCATCGCGAGGCACATCAAAATTTATCACCAAATTGAGGTTATTGATGTCGATTCCTCTCGAAAGCACATCGGTTGCCACCAAAATCTTGTATTGCTTATTCTTGAATCCTCGTAGGGCCTCTTCACGCTCCTCTTGCGAGTTATCCGACGAAACCCCCTTGGCTTCGAGATTTACTTTTCTCAAAGCTCTGATAATCTTATCAATCATAGATTTCTGCGAAGAGAAAATAATGGTCGATTGCGAATCAGTATTTTGCATCAAGTGAATCAAAAGCGGAAGTTTCTGCTCATCCGAAGCCAAATAAAATTGCTGGTCAATTCCGACAGCGGGTTTCGATACCGCCAAACTGATTTCTTCGGGGTCTTTTAGGATTTTATTGGCAAAATCTCGGATTTTTTTGGGCATTGTAGCCGAAAACATCAAGTTCTGGCGTTCGGCTGGTAAATGCTTAATAACAAACAAAATATCGCTCGAAAAACCCATATCGAGCATTTTATCGGCCTCATCCAAAACCAAACATTTGAGTCCATCAAACGAGATTTGACCAGAATTGATATGAGCCATCAATCGCCCCGGAGTAGCAATAATTATATCAGCACCACGCACAAGAGCCTTGCGTTGTTGGTCCCATTCTTCGCCCGAGCCACCACCATAAATAGCGATACTCGTGGCATTGATAAAATAACTAAAACCTTCGATTTGCTCGTCAATTTGCTTGGCAAGCTCACGGGTTGGTACTAAAATCAGAGCGGAAGTTCGGCTATTGGTTCCTCGACAGATTTGGTCGAGCAATGGTATCAAATAAGCGGCGGTTTTGCCTGTACCCGTCTGGGCCGATGCAATCAAGTCTTTGCCAGAGAGAATTATCGGAATGGCTTGTTCTTGAATAGGGGTTGTTTGGGCATAATTCATGGCATCTACTCCGTTGAGTAGGCTTTCATGAAGGTTTAATTCGTTGAAATACAAGTGATTTGATTTAATATTTACTGAAAACAATACGTTTTAGACAAATATACCATTAATTATGCCAACAAAGAAGTAAAAGGCATTAAAACCACTAATGGATTTAGAAAAATCCCTCTGAAGGTGGCATTTTGGCACTATCAGAGGGTTCTATTTTAATGAACTTGCTCAATGATTCGGATTTGCTCTAAGACCTCTTCGGGTTTGATTATCAGCTCTTTTCCTTGCGTGATGGCTTCGTAAAGATTCTGAAATAAGATACCCCAATTGCCAACCTCTGATTCTACTTTGCCTCTAAATGGCAATCCATTGATTTCGGTATTGAGCAATCCCCAATTATCAGGCGATTCTTTGCCCCAATCGGCATGAGAAGGTGTCAGCCCAGCTTTCGATTGGTCTTCCTGCACATCAACACCAAACTTCACAAAGGAGCCTTTCGAGCCATGAATCGTGTATCGAGGCGTTTCTTCACGAACCAGTAGGCTCGAACAGAGTTTTACTTTTAATTTGCCGTAGTCTAATCGAATATCAAAGGCATCGTCAATCTCTGAGCCTTCTCTCTGGGTAAAGGTTTGCCCCCAAACCGAGTCGGGTTTTCCGAAAAGCACAAGCGTTTGGTCGATGATATGAGCCCCCAAATCATAGAGGATTCCGTTGGCGGGAGCAACTACCTCTTTCCATTTTTTAGGGTTCAGAATCGGTTTCCAGCGGTCGTAGCGAATCTCAACGTTCAGAATCTCGCCTAAAAGGTTATTATCTAAAATCTTTTGAATCGTTCTGAAATCGGCATCGAAGCGTCGGTTCTGAAAAACCGAAATGATTTTACCTTGTTTTTTGGCCAATTCTATCAATTCTTCGGCCTCGGCAGCCGTTGCCGTGAATGGTTTTTCGACCAAGACGTGTTTATTGGCCAATAGTACTTTTTTTGCTAACTCATAGTGGGTTTCGCTCGGAGAAGCAATACTCACAAGTTCGATTTCGGGGTCATTCAAAACATCATCAATACTTTTTGCCGATTGAACGCCCTCATAAATCGCCGAAACATCTTGGCTCGTAACAATACATTTAAGATGATAATTGGGGTTTGCCAGCATAAACGGAGCTTGCAGGTATCGTCCAGATAGCCCAAATCCAACGATGGCAGTAGTGAGTTTTTTCATTAGAAAATTATGGTTGAAAAAGATGATTTAGATTACAAAATCATGCAAATAATGTTTCTGTTTTAATTCATAAAGGCACTACAAATTCGAAAAATCCTTTATTGTAACTTATTTGAATCCTTTTTATCTGCGAAAATACGTTATAGCCAGCTTGTCTGTCAAATTTATCGAAGATATATTTTCGTACATTGAAATATTATTCTTCTCTACATGGATTGATAGCTACAATCGGTAGAAATAATCCAAAAATTATAGTTATTGAGCATTTATACATGAATGACGACAACATCGAAATCTAAAATCTGGAAAAGAATTGCTACGCAACAGCGGCAGAATCAAAAATGTACGGTTTATAGATTTTGAAATAACTTGATTAATTAAGAAGTATAGAATCCGTGGCACGGCTCGGGGCTTTATTGCTGAAAATTAGGGTTTTACAGCATAGCCTTGTCACGTTTTTTTCTGGCAAGTTATTTCACGTCTATAAACATTTGAAGCAAGTGGTGAGTTTAAATATCGTTTGCAAAAATATTTCATGGATAATATCAACGAAAAGCCCGTTTTCCAATTAGTCCAGCCGATTCATCAACTCGACAAAAGAAAAGGCGGGTATTATTATTTAGAAATCAGTTCGGAGATTGTCAGTCAGTTTCCGAAACAGAGAGCAACTCGGCTTATCTGTAAAATAGAAGATAAACTCAGTTTTGGCTGTGGGCTTAATCATCTCGGAGACGGAAACTTTTTTATTATTCTCTCGACAAAAAACTTCAAGCAACTCAATAAAAACCTAAATGATTCGGTCGTTTTCAGTATTGTAGAAGACCCAAATCCACTCGGTGTCGAGATTCCGGAAGTTTTGGAGGCAATGCTCGAACAAAATGATGATTTTAAGGAGCAATTCTCTGAAATGACCGATGGCAAAAAACGAAGTTTGGTTTATTTGATTGCTAAATTTAAGGATATTGACAAGCAAATTGAGGCAATCAATAAATTTTTTCACTCAAAGGGACAAATCCCGAATCGTAAAAAATAATTTTGTTGAATTTTGTGATGACACCCCAAACCGAACTACTGATTTGAGGAATTCATTTCAAATAATTCAATTATTTTTGTAGCAAAATCAGACTTTTTCGTACCAAATCGTGTTGTAGATAATGTAGAATTATTTTACGGCTCGAAAACCAATAAGATGTCAAAAACAATAACCCCTTACAAAGACTCTACGCTGGGTAAAAAAGAACAGGTTACTCAGATGTTCGATAATATTTC
>JALOLV010000532.1 GCA_025455785.1 Spirosomataceae bacterium
AATTATATTGAAAAATAACCTAAGCCAAGTGCTTGACTTTCAACTTATTGAAAGACTTGCCAAGGAATAACAAATCTTATGCCGCTCAGTATTGGTATTGCTTATATCTTACTTAGGTTTTGATGCTTATTTTCTCAAAAAAGCCATTTTATTTTGTACCAAGTAAAACAACGAAATACTTGCAAGTGTACAGTTTTTACGATAACTAATTCATTACAATTTAAATCTCAACAAAAATGAAGACTTTAAAAGAAAAATTTGGAAAGTTTGAAATGAACAAGGAGCAGATGAAAATGGTAAAGGGAGGAACTGAGTATAGCTGCCGTTGTAATAACGGTCAGGGTGTTTGGACTGGTAATTACAGTAGTCAAGCACAGGCAGACAGTAGAGCGGATTATCACTGTGGGGCAGGGCAAGGGACTTGTAATATTGCATAGTTAATAAAAGATATAGTTGTATGTTTTCTTACAACTATATCTTTTACCTCAATAACTCCTTAATATGTTATATGAAAAATAATATTAATAGACAAATTGTAGTATGTTTTTGAAAATGAGGAGATAAAGTTAGACTTTTGAGTTTTCCACAACATAAAAGTTACCTTTATGACTCCTCCTCCTCATATAGCCAAATTTAGAGAACATTACACAGATATTGGTCATAGTGTAGTTAAAAATTTATTTGTTTTTATAGCTTGTCTTATTCAAGGCAAAACAGTAAACCTATATAATCTTAGAGATGAGGTAGGAAAAATCACGGAAAAGTACAAAACTACTTCTGGAGGGCATTATAAAAGATTGAGTCGCTTTTTACAAGCTAACTCTACTAGTAAACTTTGGCATTATGTGTTAATATACGGGATTTCTTTGCTTAAAAAAAATATTCGTGTTTGTTATTTAGATGCCACAGAATGGGAAATCGGGAACTTTCAATTACATATTCTTACTTTGGCGATAGATTACCAAGGAGTAGCTATTCCTATTTATTTTCAAGTCTATGAGCATAAAGGGGTACTTTCTGAAAAAGAACGCATTAAGTTTCTCCAAATAGCTTGTACTTACTTTCCTTTGCAAAAAATCATATTGATTGCAGATAGGGAATTTATAGGTAAAGAGTGGTTTGAAGAGATGCATAAATTGCAAATTTGCTTTATTTGTCGAGTCAGGCGGGGAATGTTCAAAAACCAATTAATAGCAGGACGAAGTTATGAGAAGTTACAAGCAAGAGCGCGTAAAAAGAAAAGAGCCTCTATCTTAGTCAATAGTGGTCTAAACCAATATCGTTTGTGGGTAGTTCATAAACAAGATACCTCTACGAATGAAGAGTTTATTTATATCATCACTAACGTACTTGATAAGCAACAAATACCTAATCTGTATCGCATGAGGTGGAAAATAGAGTTGCTTTTTAAGCATTTAAAGACCAATGGTTATCGTTTAGAAGATTTGAGAATCAAGGATTTAAACAAAATTAGATTGATATTTGCTATGCTTAGTCTTACTTACATCCTTGCCATCTTGGCTGCTCTTAATGAACGAAAAAATAAACCAATGAAGCAAAAAAAGTATAAAGACCAAAGGTATTTTGATATGGAATCTGTCTTTAAACAAGGGCAATCTTTGCTAAAGCAAAGATTCATTTCTTTAAAAGGATTTCTTTGTTTAGTACAATTCTTAGAAAATACCTCTTGCTATTATCAACCAATTAATTTAATTTTTGTCCAGTAATATTATGAATCTAAATAAGGTATTATTATGAAAAACAATGGCGAAAAAATAAGATGTCCCAAATGTAAGTGGGAGCCTGATGGTGGCAAATATTGGTCTTGTCATTGTGGGTGTATTTGGAATACTTTTGATACGTATGGGCAATGTCCCCAATGTAGCTATGTTCACCGCCATACCCAATGCCCAGAATGTGTGGAATGGTCGCCTCATGCGGATTGGTATGTTGATTTACCAAAAATTAAAATCTCCTTCGAGGAAACCTCAAAGGCAACTGGTTAAAATATTTCAAAAGAGGGCTATTTTATGTTGGATAGAGTAATAAAAAAACTGTTGGGACAATCCCAACAGTTTTTAGTGAAAAATGATTAAAAAAGCATGATTTGTACAGACTTGCTTACCAATATTTCCTATTTATCAGAGATTGTAAATCGCTGAACATACTAAAGTTACTCAACGACAAATTTATAATCTGGAATAATGCCCTCATCACCGTAGGTCAATCTCAAGAAATAATTGCCAGCCTCTAATTTATTCTTACCATCAAACATATAAAACATAGTTTTTTGATTGGTATTTCCTACAATAATAGGCTCCCTGATGAGTTTATAGGGTTGTCCATTGCGATACAAGGTCAGCTCAAATTTCTTGTCTTGTCCGTCATCAAAGAATACATCATTGGCTCTGAACTCTACAAACATTTTCTCAATATCTCCATTTTTGTGTTTCATAAGTTTCTTGTCATCGAGGAGTATGACTCGGTCGTTGCCCAATCTACTGATGACATAGTAAGCCTTGAAATCCAAAGCCTTCATAGAAGAGCCACGCAAACGAGCT
>JALOLV010000022.1 GCA_025455785.1 Spirosomataceae bacterium
GTAAGTGCCGATAGGGCCGTTATTTGAGGCTTTTTACTTACAGTATTTAGTTGTTCTTCTACATTCACTATGAAATTATTACCTGTATGTATCAGGTGTCCATTGTTGAGTGCAACACTAAAAATTCCATTGTAAACCTCAATTGATTGGAAATTTTGAGCAAAATACGCATGATACCACCCAGTAGATGGCGATATGTAAGCACTCGACAATTGCATTTCTGCAAGGTCATTATCAGATAATTGAAATTTTTTCTGATTGATTTTGAGGTGATACTTGGCAGCTTCTAAGTTTGAATCTTGAGCAAATGATATATGAAAACCAAGAAAAAAGGATAGTAAAAAAGAGAAAGTGGTAAATCTAATATTCATAAATTGTGCCTTTGTTTTATTGGTAGATTAAATAAAATTCTAAACAACAGTTAATGCAATAATTTACAATTTGACAGAAGAATAAAATGCAAGCTTGAAGAATTAGAAAAGACTATTGCAGCATTAAAGTTTCTGTGGGTTGATTGTATTAAAGGTAAAGATTAAAGATGAGTATATTTTTTTACAGTTTAATAATGACAAACAAAAATAATGTATAAGAATGTAAATTCAAAAAAAAATTAGTGATAAAACTCAATTTAATTTGATGAATGATAGAGTTATCGCCACCAATCACACGATTTTTTGTAGTTCTTTGAATATATACTTTTACCTTACACTTGCTTATTTTCAATCAAATTGAGGGGAAAAAGACAATTCGTGGTGTGTTTATTTAGAAAATACTACTTCTCTAAGCCTGATAACCGGCATCAAAAAAAATTACTTACACCCCTAAAAATTAGTGAGTATATGTAATTAGATGTCAATTATTTTTGATTGTGATTGTTAAGAAAATCCGAATATATTTCTCAATTCTTAATACTTTTTCTACTTCTATCAATTCCATCGTTACTTCTATCAACTTGTGGGGTATCAAATCTAACCCGAGTACCATCCCACCAGAGTGATTTTTGTTTACCATCCGTATTATTGTCATTATACATTACGCCATTCATCTTACTATCAAAATCTGGTGCTAAAACCTCGCTCGGATGTTCGATTTGAGTTTTATCTTTTCTTGTGGCAATCGCAATCCAACTAAAATTTGTAATTCCTTCACCGCCATCGTTTTCTTTTATTACAAAGCCATCGGTACTTTGTGATTCTATGTATAAACCTTTATTTTTCCCTGATGGGGCAATCGTAATCACAACATCATCGGGATTTTCGGTTATTATTGCTTTAAAATTTGCATGAAAGTTGATAACCGCTCTTCCATTTTCTAATTTAGCCTTACCTTTAGCATAAACATCAGTCCCGAAAGTTGTCAGGGCATAAGCAGGAGTTCGATTATTCTCAGCTCCAGAGACCAACTCAGCAATCGGTTCGTTCACATAAGTTTTGCCATCCACATATAGACTATACTGCTCGCCTTTGATATGCGTCCCATAAACCAATCCACGAATCCATCCACCCATCACTCCCCCGTAAATTCCTAATCCAATTTGAGTATTTGGCTCGGTTAATCGGTAGCTCTTTCGGCCGCCCGGAAGACCAGCCTGATAGGCACTCCCAAAACCATAAACCCCATAATCAGCCAAATTTGCTGCATAATATCCCAATGCTCCTGATGATATTCCAAAGTCATCACCAAAAACACCTCCACAACGGATATCTGTTGAACCCATTGTGCCGTGTAAACCAAAGGTGTATTGACCATTAAAACCACTTGTATTTCCAATTACACCAACCCTTGGGCCTGTAGTTGACAAAGCTCTAAAACCTGTTCCGGCAGTCGTGCTTGCATTTACCCCTCTTACACCTGCTGTATTAAATATCCCTTGTGATGAGGACCTGTATTCACCTTGTACGGCCGCAATTCTGGTAGTTCCGCCATCAATAGCACCGTAAACAGCCGCACCATCAAAAATTGTAGATGCGTAAATACCATCTCTATATGTTGAATTAGCGACAACATTCAATCTACCAAAGTTAGAAGTCCCACCTACCTGAATTTGGCTATTTCCCTTGACTCGCAATAATTCATTGGAAGACGTCCCACTACTCGCAGCATAAAATACGTGGTCGGCTCCAATACCATCTGTTTGATACCGCAAAGTTCCTCCCGTAACTCCAAAACCATAGTATTGGTGGTCATTATCAATACTTTCATACAATACAATTTTACGGTTTACCAAATTATTACTAAACTGCAAAGGGGCATTTGGAGTAGCCATTCCTATCCCGACATTACCTAAACTCGTATTATAAAGGTTATTGCCAGTAGAAGTCCACTGCGAATTATCTACCTCGGATAAATTTACCCAAGTGGTAGCATTATGAAACCAAAACGATTGGGTATCGTTTCGGTAAATTATCATTCCGGCAACCGGATTTGGAATAGCTGTACTTACAGCACTGGCATTGGTAAATCGGGGTAAAGTAATTGCATTTACATTGATTTCGGCTGATTGCTGGGCATATAGATTGATGCAAAAACAGAATAGAAGCAAATTCTGAATTATTGTTTTCATGGTATTAGTTTTTATGGTACACAAATATATAAGAATATTTTTCAATTATCTCATTATAAGACACTTATATACAATCGAAACTAATGAGCAAAAAAAAATAATGTTGAATGTATGAATGAAAAAATTGCATCAATGCCCAAATCTTTCTTTCAAATTATTGATTGGTTTCTCGAATAAATACCATGAGAAAGTAGCGATTATCACTACAATTATGTACAGAATTAGAATACGAATACTGACAGAGTCGGAAATACCCGGAGCGAATTGGTAGATTTTGTTAAGGAACTTTGAAGTATAAAAAGTTATGGAGCGTTTATATTCGTCACTGCCATCCATCAAGGCAGGCTTGTACAGTAAGTAATGAAAAATGTAGATTCCGTAACTAATCCTACCCAAATAGACACTTACTGGGTTTTCAAGGAATTTTCTCCAAATGATATTTTTAAACCCATATGCGGCGTTACCAACCAAAAAAAGCGAAAACAACGATTCAAAACCTCTTAAAAAAACAATCGTGATTACATTCTGTCCATTTGATAATTGTTTAGAAAGCAAGACGATTCCGACGTACAAAACAAAACTCGTAACCAACAAGATTTTGTTGGTGATAAATTCTTTAACTGCATGATTTTTAGACCAATAAAAATAAGCCAACAGACCGCCCATGCCAAAAGCATCTAAGCAAGTTGGCATCGAAACGTAGGGGGTCATCCAAGAATAACCCATCATAAAAAAGTATAATCTCAATCCAACAGACAAGTAGATAAATCCGTATAAAACTTTTAATAAATGATGAGTCGGTACATAAAAAACAACAAACGGAAAGAAAATGTAAAACTGCTCTTCGACCGCCAAAGACCAAAGATAATCTATGCTGCCAAGCCAAGTTTGATAAAACGCAATGTAGATATTGGTCGAGTATGTCAAACACCAAATTAGTTTTTCTCTGACTGGCGGTACATTGAAAATATAAAGTGTAAAAATCACGAGATAGTAGAGGGGAAAAATCCGAATTGTTCGACGAATAAAGAATCGTTTTAACGATTTTCCATGACCTTTGCCATTTGTTTCGTCTTTTTCTTTAGCATTGAGTAAGATTCGTGTAATCAAAAAACCACTCAAAACAAAAAACATACAAACACCAAGATAACTGATTGGAAATTGCAGCAGATAGTCAGACCAGTGGTCAATCAAAACCAATGTAATAGCAATAAATCTGATGCCATCAAGTTGTTTTAAATAGTTTGAATTTTCCAAGATTCTACCAGTTTTGTTTTGGGTTTATTTTTTTAACCGATTGAACATCAAGGATTTTACTGTATTTCTCAATCTCAGTTCGGTATCCTAAAATTTTAATTTTTATGAGTTGATATTTACCATTGTCGATGTACTCGGTCGGTAAATTTAATGAATATTTAGCTTTAAACGCTTGCTCCGAAATCAATAAAATCAAATCTTTTTTGGCAATTTTCGATAAATAAAGCGGGTATAAATAACTTTTACTTTCAGATTTAAGTAACAAATACACTCCGTTTTCGGCATTACGAACATTAAAATCAAAACTTTTCTTGCCCTCTATCAAAACCCCATTTGGGGTATCATTTATCCAAAAATCGTATTCATCTTTTGCAGGAATATTAGGTAATAACTTTTCGACAGATTCTGTGAATAACTTGACCCTTCGATACGGATAATCGGTGTAGGAGTGTCCATTAAAGAGTTCAGATAACCTATCTTGTCTCGTTGTAACAACCGATGGATAATCAAGCAAATAGCCATAATACCAAAAACCAATCGACGTTATTAATGCAACAATAAATGAGCGATTTTGACCATTTTTATTAAAAGAATTTAAAGCTACTGCATAAAATGCACATAGCATTAAAACTGAGTAAATCTTGTATTTACTCGTCAGTAAAGTTTCTGCTCCGTAATTCAATCGACCGAGTGTAGTAGCAAATATTGTTCCGAAGCCAAATATCAAAATGGCAGCCCAAAAAACATCAAAATCTTTTTTTTCAGTATTGTATTTTTTAAAGACTATTTGCCAAATCAGTAAAACTGTAAATATCATTAAAAATACTCCAACTACCATTGAGGCATCTATTCGCTTGATAGGATTGACTAATGACAAATCTATGCTCGTACCTACCATTGCCATTGCTGATTTGTAAAAATCAGCAGAAGTTAAAAATGCCACTTGCAGTTTAGTACTATCTGGTTTTTGGTAACCATTAAAATATAAGAAGAATAATATTCCGGATACTAAGATGTAAACCCAAAAGTGCTTGTATTGGCGTTTAAGCAGCAAAATCAAACAACAAACTACTGGAATCAACACTCCATTTCCACTTGTAAAAACACCCCAAAAGGTTAAAATAATCAATGTGAAGAAAGATGCTTTATTTCGAGAAACTGCAACCAAATAAAAACATACTATTGCAATAAGAATTACCCCGATATTTTGGATAGAAGCCATTGCCCAAAATAAATTTTCGTAAGGATAAATACCTACTAAAGTAAATGAGATTGGTATAAAATATTTTGATTCTAAATTGTACTTTTTAAATGCAATATAAAAAGTAAATAAAACGCCAAAAAGGAATGATAACCCTACCCACATCAGAAACTTAAAGTCGAGATTGCCACTTAACTTAAAATTAATCAGTGTAAGAAGTCGAGTTAGTCCGATTCGGTGTTCATTGTGTTGTGAGAAAATTAGCAAAATTTTATCCTTTGTCGATGTAATTTCATCAAATTTCAATACAAATGATTTCAAGGGGTGGTCGTCCCAATGTGGAATATTGATGGCATATTTATTGAAGATATACAACAACACTACAATTGGAACAAAGACCAAAACTGCCGATATTGAATTTTTAAGTATTTTGTTATTGGTATCCAAAACTATTAATATCTGTATTTTGTACCTTTTAAATCAAAAATCAGGATTTCTTGCCCTGATTGTCTTTTAAGAACGATTTTATCTGGCTCGTTCGGATTTACACGCTGAATTATTTCCGAATCTTTGGGTAAATAAAAATTAACCAACTGTGCATCTACCACGGAGTATTTAGGCATGAATTTACCACCCGGTGTTGAATCAAATCTCGATGGATACAAAACTGTATCGCCTTTTGCGTATATTTTTAAAATTTTATCTGCTGCGAAAGTATAAGGATTCTCTTGTCGAGGTTCGGGAAAGTTCATGAAATAACGTGGTGCTTTGTCATCATACAAATCAAAAATTAACAGAGTAATGAAGAATAATTGGATAGCAAAACCAAGCAATTTCCAGTATTTTAAAATCATTTTAAAGCGATAAACCCGCCAAAATAAAATTGCAATAAGCATGATGTTGAATACATAAGAATAACCCACATATCTTGGAATAATCCTAAAAGTATTTCCATCCTGCAACGCAAAAACAACCAAAAAAACAAAAGGAAGTATTGAACTCAAAACCAGTAAAACCCATAATTTTCTTATTTCAAAATCTCTTTCTTTCATCACAAAATAATAGGTTGTGGGTATAAGACTGAGATTAATACAAAATATAAAAAAATGAAAGTTCGAAACCGAGTAAAGGGCCAATGAAGTAATAAAAATACTAATCAATGTGATAATCCTGTACTTTTCGTTTTTAACCTTAAATATGACAATCATCCAAACTATGATTGAAATTATGGCAATGAGAAAATTTTTAAGGCCTTTTAATTGTGAGTACAACCCATCTGCAGTGATATACATTGCCGAAAGCACGTGCATGAGTTGTTTAACAATGTTTTTTGGAGTAGCTACCGATAAAAACTCATCGGGTTGGGTTTGGGCCAACAAATTATATGTCTTTACACTATTGTTTACATAATCTATTAACCATTTACCACCATCCGAATTTAGCCACAAAACAACCCCCAAAACGGGTATAACCATCGAAATGCCAAATCTTAGAATAGTACTAATTTTTCGGTAGTAGATTAAAACAAATAATCCATGTATTAGAAAAATTGGAAACGTTGAAATATGGCATAATTCGGCAGCTAATGCAGTAATTCCATACAACAGAAAATATAGGTTTGTTCTGTTTGAATTTCTTAATCCTAATAATAAAAAATGAGTTGCTAACAATACCAAGAAAAATTGCATGGCGTAGTTGCGTGCGATTTGTGAATAGGCAATATAAAAAGGCGAAATTGTGGCCAAAAAGACTGCAATTAGAGCCAAATTTTCATCTTTGAAATGAACTTTTACAAAAAAATAGAGTAGTAAAATCGTGGCAAGGTTAAAGAGTAGCGAAAGTAAACGCAAATCGGCATCGTGTAGGCCAACGATTTTACTCCAAAAATGTAAGGTAAAGGTATATAAAGCTCCGTTTCCGGTGTCTAATCTGGCTATTGCGTCAAAAAAATCAGCGGTACTTTTTTTACTCCAGAACTCTTTTGGTGTGAAATACGGACTATTTGGTTTTCGTACAGAATCTTTTTGGTTATTGCCTTCATAAGCTGTAAACTGACTTACAAATAGTGAGTATTTTTCATCACCAGCCAAACCATGGGCACCAATTTTATAAAATCGGAGTCCGAAAGCAACAGCTAAAAATATCAAAAGATATAGTTTTTTACTCATTTCTCTTGATTTTCGATTCTATCAATAATGTAGCGAGGACGCCCCTTCACTTCTTCGTAAATTTTACCCATATATTCACCGATTAATCCGATTGCAATCATATCCGAACCACTAAAAAAAGCCATCGGCAACACGATTGAGGTCCAGCCCTCAACTGTATATCCCAAAAATTTACTTGTCAAAACATAAACTCCGATTGATAGTGCAATCAAAAAGTTAAAGATTCCAAACCACAAAACGGCTCTCATCGGAAAAGTCGAAAACGCAGTAATTCCGTTCCAAGCAAAAATTAACATTTTTTTCAACGGATACTTTGTCTCGCCGGCTTCTCTTTCGAGTCGTTTGTAGTAAACCTTATCGCTCTCAAAACCAATGGTAGGTATGATGCCTCTCAAAAAAAGATTGACCTCATTAAAATTAGCCAACTCTCTAAGCACCTGATTATCAAGGAGTCTGAAATCGGCATGATTATAAACTACTGGCACTCCCATCGACAGCATAAGTTTGTAGAAAGTCTCAGCCGTGATTCGCTTGAACCACGAATCGGTAGTTCGGTCGCTTCTTACCCCATAAACAACCTTCGAGCCGTTCATATATTTTTCTAACATTCCATCAATGGCCTGAATATCGTCTTGAAGGTCGGCATCAATAGAAATATAACAGTCAAATAAATCTTTGTTTTCGAGCAAACCAGCCACCAAGGCACTTTGATGCCCAAAATTTCGTGAGAGCTTTATCCCGATAACTTGATTGTCATTTGTACAGATTTGCTCAATTATATGCCAAGTTTTATCACGGCTTCCATCATTGACAAAGCATATTTTGCTGTCATTGTCAATGACTGATTTTTCTCTTAGGCTTTGTAGATAAACTTTTAGTTTAGAGTATGTACTGTTTAAAATTTCTTGCTCGTTGTAGCAAGGTACAACAAGGAGTAGCTTTGGAATATTCACAGATTATGATTTCGGATATTTCTCGCAAAAATAAGAAATTTAGGCTAATTTCTTCAACATTTCCCAATCTTGTACTTTTGTCAAATACATAAAGTTTTGTAAAACGCCGTTTGAATTCTTAATGAGTCGATGCCCTATCGTAAATGGCACTACCTGCGTTATGATTCGTTCAAATTCATAGTCGGTACCCATATTTTTCTCATTGAAGGCGTCTATCTCGTTTTTTGATATTCGTAATTCACAAAAGAACATATACATTGCCTCATCGCTCGTGCCTGTACTCGGAAAAAAAGGCCCGTCTTCGGTGAGGCTAACTAACTGATTTTCAGACACTTCCAATCCAGTTTCTTCTTTTACTTCTTGAACTGCGATTTCGAGCGGAGTCTTCGTACCGTCCACTATTCCAGCAGGATGTTCATAAATCATTGCACCGTTGCAAATTCGCCTTTGCTTGACAAGCAATAAATATTTATCATCGGTTTCTTCATCAATCAAGCACACCAAAACACTTACAACTTCGCCTTTGAGAAAACAAACCGGCGGAATTTTATCACCTTCTGGAGTTTCGGCATCGAGCATTAAAAGAGAAAACAGCACTTCGCCGTTGTATCTTCTACGGGTAAATTTCTCATCTACCCCATTAACTTTAAGACCATTTGATTCGATATTCTTTATCCAATTCTTAAATTTGTGGGCTTCAAAAACTTTTTCTTCGGTCATAAATAATAAATTATGAATCAAAATACTGGTAAAATATTGATTTTTATAAGTGGGATAATCTTCCTACTCGGAATCGTGATTTATTTTTTTGGCGATAAACTAAATTGGATTGGGCGATTGCCCGGTGATTTTAGATTCGAAGGCAAAAATACAAAGGTATATTTTCCGATTGTTACAATGCTGATTATCAGCCTTTTGATAAATGCAGTTTTGTACGTTATCCGAAAATTCTTCTAATCAATTCTCTTTTAAATTGGTTTGTTTGACTGTATAGGTAAGTTTATTGATGTAAAAGACCTCTTTGATGCCAACTGCTCCAGATTTTCTGATAGTTTGGTCGCCGTAAGCAATAAAACTATGCCCGTACCAAGCCGATAAATTGGAAGTTTTGGTATCCGAAATACTCTCGGCATCATTGCTGGGTTTGAGGTCAAATCTTTCGAGTACTTTTACACTCTCACCTTGTTTCATCACGGCGGTTTTAATCATGTTATCATCAGGATAAGCTAATAAAAACATATTGTCAACCATCGAAATCTGCACCTTTTCACTCAATTCACTGCTTTCGAGTTCGTCTAACGAAACGCTATTATCCCAAATCAATTTACCCGATTTATCAAAACTACAAATAACCGTATGAGTGAATCTGAAATTGTTGTAAACCTCGTTTCCCATGCGGTAAGGACGCAATGTACTAAAGGCATTGCTTGAGGGCGATTTATATTCCGGATAAAACACTTCTGCAATCAAAATCCATCCATCATGGGTTTGTTCAATATCATGTAGATTCAATCTGTACCTCAATTTAAGTTCTTTACCCTGCTGCCTACGGTTTTTGATTCTTTGTTTAATCTTCTCCTCTCGCTTAGGCGACATAAACTTGAAAAAATTATTAAGGTCTTCAAATTTGATAAATTGGGTTTCTTTTTGGTCTAAATGCTGAATGTAGATACCCTTTGAAAGCTGCGAACAACCGTCGGCGTAGCTACCTGTCAAGATTGCTTCTTTATCGTTGAGAGTGAGTATTTTACCAGAGACAGGTGTTTGCTGGCGGTCGCCAATTTGAGTGGCATTTATGAGTTTACCATCATAATTATATGTTTTCAGAATAAACTCACAATGACGCTGGTTTTTGAGCATGATATAAATATTCTCGGTCTGCTCATTGACATCTATCTCATTAATATCAAAGAAATTGGCGTGTAATTCGGGCAAAACTTTGGAGGTTTTATCAAAAAAACTAAAGAGAACCGCTACCGGACGGTCGTTGTAAGTGCCTGTTATGATGGCCTTACTGCGTAGAACCACAAACTGCTCCACATCCATATTGGTCAGCATATCGCCATCGTTGTAGATTTTGTCGCCCGAGTCAAAATCTATTCTCAAAACCCCGATTTTGCTCTCACCGATTTTCTTAAAAAGAGCAAACAAAAATCCGTCGTTGTGATATGCTTTGACAAACTCGTATTGTTCTTCGGGACGAAAGGAAGTTTCCCAAATTTTATTAAAAGTAGTGTCGTATTTTTGATAATTGATGATGTAATTTCTTTTTGAATACTCCATTTTTGAATACGACAACACTAATCCTTTTTCAGATAGTGGAATTACTTGGTATTCTTCTTCGCTATTGTTGTTAAATTCAAACTCAAGGCGTTTGGTTTGTTCGAGTTGAGCAAACGAAGCGATTGATACTAACAAAAATGTTAATATTGTATAGCATCTTGTAAGAATAGCATCTTTCAAAAACATATAATTATAGCTTGGAGTAAATGAAGGCTTTTGATTGAAATTCTCCAAAATCCTACATTGTACCTAATTTATCTTTTACCTAATTCAATAACTTCTAAATGAGTTATTTTCTTTTTTTCGAGTTTAAATCTCAATAAGGTCCTAATTTTATGGAAACCCTCTCGACCAGCCGCACCCGAGTTCAAATATATCATATTGTTTTGAGTTTCATCTTTGATTACTCGAAGAATATGCGAATGTCCGCAAACAAAAATATCTGGGATTTTATCTTTGAGCTGTTTTTTTACTCTCGGATTATACTTTGGGGGGCTTCCGCCAATGTGGGTCATCCAAATTTCAAGACCTTCGATATTAAAAAACTGGTCTTCGGGAACCATCCATTGAATCTCTTTTGAGTCAATATTGCCAAATACAAATCGAGTTGGTTTAAATTTTTTCAATTTTTCAATGATTTCGACCGAGCCAATATCGCCAGCATGCCAAATCTCATCACAATCTTTGAAATGCTCAAAAACAGTTTCGTCTAAAAAACCATGAGTATCCGAAATTAATCCTATCAACATAATAAACGCTATCTATCTACCTCGCCCATCACTACATCAATCGAACCAATTATTGCAACCAAGTCGGCAATCAACGTTCCTTTTGAAAGTTCTCCCAAAACCGAAAGATTATTAAATGAACAAGCCCTTACCTTGACCCGCACAGGCACATCAGATTTACCATCAGTTCTGAAATAAAAACCTAACTCTCCTTTGGGGTTTTCGGCTCTTACATAATAATCCATCTTGGGTGGACGGATTTTCTTCGGTACAACGGCCTGCGGGTCAAATCCTGTAGTCCGTTTGTGTTCTTTGGTTAATTTTTCGACACATTGTTCAATAATTCGTAAAGATTCCCAACACTCAAGTACCCTGACATAGTTTCTATCCCAACAATCGCCGACTTTGCCCATTTTACCTTCACCTATTGGTATATCAAAATCAATTTCGGGATAAACCGAATAGCCATCAACCCGACGTAAATCCCAACGAAGCCCCGAACCACGTAAAACAGGTCCAGTGCATCCATAATTTATCGCCAATGGCAGAGAAAGTGTACCTACGTTGGCAGTTCGTTGAATAAATATATGGTTATCGGTTACAAGTTGCTGCAACTCAATTAGTTTGGGCTTCAAATAATCACAAAACTCTCTGCATTTTTCTTCAAATCCGACCGGAGCATCATAAAACAACCCACCTACCCAAATATAATTATAAAGCATTCTGGCACCGCAAGTCCATTCGAGCATCCTGATAATCGTTTCTCTATCTCTAAAAAGCCACAAAAAAGGCGTGTAAGCCCCAATATCCATGGCGTAGGTTCCGATAGCAATGAAATGTGAAGCCAAACGATTTAACTCCGCAACCAAAACCCTGATGTATTCTACTCGTTTCGGAATATCATTCTCGATGCCCAGCATCCGCTCAACACCCATTGCGTAGGCATGTTCTGAGTTCATTGCAGATATGTAATCTAATCTATCTACAAACGGAATTACTTGATTGAAAGGTAACGATTGGGCGTGTTTTTCAAAACATCGGTGTAAATACCCCAAATGCGGCACAACATCAACAACCAACTCGCCATCGGTCAAAACCTCAAGACGAAGTACTCCGTGCGTAGAGGGGTGCTGGGGTCCGATATTAATCAACATTTCTTCGTTCCTAAGATTCTCAACTTTGTACTTAGGCAAATCAGAAATGGTAAGGTTCTCGGGTTTATATTTGTATTGAATCGTACTCATATTTTGGATTTTTCGGATTTGAAAACTCAAATCTACTCATTGACAACTGCCGTAAATTCAATCTCGACGAGGTATTGCTTATCAATCAAAGCACTTACTTCAAGCATTGTACAGCATGGTTTTATGTCTTTAAAAAATTCGCCGTGTGCTTTTCCAATCTCTTCCCAACGGCTTATATCGGTTGTATAAATGCGGGTTCGGACGACATCGGTCAGTTTAGCACCTACTTGATTTAGCACATTTTCGACCTTAAAAATGATAAATTTGGTTTGCAAATAAGGGTCGCCTTTTCCGATAATTTCGCCACTATTATCAACGGCAACTGTCCCAGTAACCTCAACCACATTACCAATACGAACCG
Organism: Spirosomataceae bacterium; assembly: GCA_025455785.1. Taxonomy (GTDB): domain Bacteria; phylum Bacteroidota; class Bacteroidia; order Cytophagales; family Spirosomataceae; genus JALOLV01. The sequence continues at coordinate 12,759 of JALOLV010000022.1, forward strand.
CCCTTGAATACCCAACGATGTCCTCCCATTTGGCTCCAGTAGAAACATTTATACGCTCCATAAACTATGAATTAGAAATAAATTATATTAACTTTTTGAGTAATGATTTTGATTTAATTATTCTCAAATTATTAAAAAAATAAAGATTCGAAGCTCAAAAACATGCTAAAAGATGAATCCAAGTGCCAAACCTCCAAGAATAATCAAATATGAAGGAATTTTTCGAGAATATAGAATAATCAAGGTCAAAATAACTGTTATGACCGATAACCAATCTGTACCCATTGGTTCAAAAAGCGAAATGGCTGCTGCAACCGTAAGACCAGTACTGGCGGCATTGATGCCTTCGAGCGATGCTCGGATTCCACGGTATTTTTTTAATTGCTCCCAAAAACGAATCACAAAGAATATCAGAAATGTACCGGGTAAAAAAATTCCAGTTGTAGCGATTGCACTTCCAAGCAATTGACCGCTCACACCCCACTCTCGCATCGAAAGTGAGCCTACAAATGAAGCTATCGAAAAAATCGGACCGGGAGTAACTTCGACAATGGCAATAGCCGAAAGAAATTCATCGGCACTCAAATAATTTTTAAATTCAACAAATTCATTGAATAACAAGGGTTTCAAAATTTGCCCACCGCCAAAAGCTAAACTTCCATTTCGATAAAAATTCTCGAACAACCTAACAGGCAAAGATTGTGTAATAATTCCCAAAGCTGCTGATACAACTAAGACACCAAGCCACAAAAAGAAATTTGCCCATTCGATTTTGATTGGGTCTTTTTTCATTTTTTCTTGTTCTTCAAACTTGAGCGAAGTAGCCAATCCACCGAGTAGAATCCAGAGTGGTGTTGTGTAAGGCGAACGAAAAAAGTATGCTGCAGAAGCCGCCAAAATTAGTAAAAAGATACTTGTTTTGGTTTTGATAATTTTTGTTCCGATGGCATACGCCCCAAAAATAATAAATGCCACCCCCATCGGTTTGATAAACCTCGTGATTTCGAGCAATTGGGTTTTATCAATGTATGTTATTCCGAATGCGGCGGCTGTCATGAGCGAAACCGCTGGCAAAACCCAAACAAAAAGCGTAAGATAGGCTAAGTTGGGTCCCCCGAGACGAAAACCTATGGCGGTGATTGTTTGGGTAGATGTTGGTCCGGGCAAAACCTGACAAAGCGATTGTAGCTCCATCAATTCGGCCTCGGTGATGTAATTGTGTTTGTGAACAAGCCTCTCAATAAACATGGCAAGATGAGCTTGCACTCCGCCAAAACAGGTAAGAGCAAGTATCAGAACGTCTTTTAAGAAGATTATATAACGAATCTGACGGGTTTTTGCCATTTCTAACGGTTTTCTAAATGCAGTTTACAATCTACAAAATTAAACTGTAAACTGCATACGTAATGTTATTTTCTGAGACCTAACTCTCTCAATCTTTCATCCAGAAACTCGCCAGCAGTCATATTTTCGTAGCGTTTAGGATTCTGGGCATCAACACAACTTGGCAGACAAGTCAAATCCATGTCGGCTCTTGGGTGCATAAAGAACGGCATTGAGAATCTCGAAGTTTTCATTTTTTCACGCGGTGGATTGACAACTCGGTGAATAGTAGATTTTAAATGATGATTGGTCAATCTATCGAGCATATCACCTACATTTACAATGATTTGCTCGGGCAAAGCCGTGATGGCAATCCATTCACCATCTCGACGCAAAACCTCCAAACCATCAGCCGATGCCCCCATCAAAAGCGTTATCAAATTTATATCGCCATGAGCCGCCGCCCTAACCGAACCTTCGGGAACTGCATCGGGGTTTTCGATTGGGAAATAGTGCAATGCTCTCAGAATACTATCACCGTTTTTGACTTTATCCTCAAAATAAAACTCATCTAAACCCAAAAACAACGCAATGGCTTGCAGAAGTTTTTTGCCTGTATTCTCAAAAGTTTTATAGGTTTCGACTGCGTATTTTTCAAACTCTGGCACTTCGGCAGGAAACACATTTGAAGGCATATCGCCAACTGGTTCTGGCTGCCCAACGTGATAAAACTCTTTCAAATCGGGGCGATTATGCCCTTTTGCAGTTTCTTTACCTTTGCCGATATACCCACGCTGACCCGAAAGCTCTGGGTGTTCGTATTTTTTCTTTATGTCATCGGGCATAAAAAAGAATTTCTGCGAAGCCGCATAAAGGTTTTCTCTCAAATCATCCGATAATCCGTGATTTTTGATGGCAACAAATCCTATATTATTAAATGCTGCTCCGATGTCTTGAACAAATTTGGCTTTTCTTGCCGAATCGCCAGAAACAAAATCCGCTAAATCAAGCGATGGGATTTCATTAAGAAGTGCTTGGTCATTCATAGCTGATGAGATTTTTAGGGCAAAGGTAAGGATTTTTGATTAAAATGTGGAAAAGACTTGTGGCACATCTTCAATACCAATCACAAATACAAACTACTTACTGCAAAAGATATTTATTTTCGTCATAAAAACGCTTGATTTCTTTGTAAGTTTCTGAATTTATAAAACCGTCTGATTTGACTTTTAGAATTTCTTCGATGCAATGTTCAATAAAATACGCTTTAAATTCTCGATAATCCTCTCCTGCATTTTTTTTGGATAGTCTCGATTCATTGACAAATCTCATAAAAGATGATATACCTACCTTCGCAAAAAAACTTGCCATTATGCTTCCTGTTAAGGCAAGTACTCCAAAACCAATATTCAATAAATTTTTACCATGGTCTAAGAATACCTCTTCTGCACCTTCTTTACCAAATATTTCACCATGAATTAGCCTCTTGGTCTTGAAGATATAATAATGTAAAATCACATAAGTTGGTAAATCAATTTTTTGAGCTACATAAAAATACCGAATCACTTTCTCGTAGTATGATTCGACATCAGTTTTCATTTTGCTATCAGCGAGATTCTTTTCTAAACCCCAAGAACGAATAAAAACTGCCAAAGTCATTTCTAATTTATCAGCAGCAACAGATTCTGATTTTTGGAGGATATGCTCAAATTCGTGCATCAAGTACTCGTGAACCTCCTCAATTTCACTTTGAATTTCCTCCTTAACCGTTCCATCATTAGAACTAAAAAATTGCTGCACTTCAATTAAATAGCTTTTCTGTTGCTCTTTTACCAAATCTTTTCGGAGTTGGTCGAAATCAACCTTGATAGCTTCATAAAATGGCTTGGTTTTGTGGTTTGGATTAATGATTCGTAGAGCCGCTTCGATTTCAGTATAATGAGCATAATCCATAAAAACCGATAAATAATCTTTTTCGTTTGGATGTAGTTTGCGACTAAAATCATTTAAAAAGCCTTTATTTTTAGGGAAATTAGCTTCGATTTGCTTGATTTTCTGAATAACCACTTGTTTTTCATCATCTCGATTTTCATTATCCAGAATGATAACTTGCTGATACAAAGCAGGTAAATAGCCTTCGTTTTCTTCAAAGATTTGTAGGGCTTTTTCGGTTTCGCCGATGGATAAGTGATGCAATGCCAAATAATAAAAATCGGTTTCAGAAACAGCATTTAGGTACTCGATGCCGTCTTGATAGATTTCATGGGGCGTGGTGTCGTAAATCTTGCCAATTATACTGGTAGCTTGAGCATAATAATAATTTTGAGCAAAATTGAGCGGGATTTCGGGGCTATCTAATTGCTCATAAATGCTGAAAGGTTGCCCATAATCGCCCAAGAAAAAATATGCCAAAGCCCTGCTAAAAAGATATTCACGCTGCTCAGCTTCGGCTTGCCGATGATTAAAAAACTCTACAAAAGGCTCAGTTTTATTAAAAACAGCCTCTATTAACCCTTGAAAATGGATGCTTTCAGCTAAGGCTGGCACTTTATTTCTGATTTGCCAAATGACCATCGGAGCATCAGCATAATCTCTAAAAAAGGGGAGTACGTTTGAAAGGAATTTACTAATATTTTCACCATCATCTAAATAGACAAAACGTTGGTAATCTTCTAAGGCTGAGTTGAAATCACCGAAACCTTCTCTAAAACAATTTCCTCGATTTAAATAAGCCGCAGCATAATTTTCATCTAATTTGATGGCTTTGGTAAAATCGGCAATTGCTTCTGGGTAGCGTTTTAATTTATGATAACAAATACCTCGATTGCTATAAGCAAAAGCATAATTTTCATCTAATTTGATGGCTTTGGTATAATCGGCAATCGCTTCTTGATAGCGTTTTAATTCATAATAACAAATACCTCGATTGTTAAAAGCAAAAGCATAATTTTCATCTAATTTGATGGCTTTAGTATAATCGGCAATCGCTTCTTGGTAGCGTTTTAATTTACGATAAATAGCTCCTCGATTGTTATAAGCAGCAGCATCATTTTTATCTAATTCGATACATTTTGTAAAATATTCAATCGCTAATTCAAAATTACCATTTTCATACGCTTCAAATCCTTTTTCATGAAATTCTTCAATATTTTCCATATTGGGTTGGGGTTTTATTCAAATTTAAAAAGCGTGTGGCATATTTCAAAAATATGCTTAATTTTGAGTACAAAAATTATATTTTATGCCAGTTACAGTACATCAAAAAAATGAAATAGGAAATTCAACACCAAATAAAAAGGTTGATTATTCCGAATTAAATGAGGTTCAGATTGGGCTCTTGCGTATGTTTTCTCGCCCCATGACGGTCGAGCAAACGCTAAAAATTAAACGAGCAATCGTCAATCATTTATCAGCTGAATTAGATAACGAGGTAGAAAGAGTAGTAGCCGAAAAAGGTATTACACAAAAA
>JALOLV010000254.1 GCA_025455785.1 Spirosomataceae bacterium
TCGTGATTTGAGCGAAATCGCAATGCCTTCGTATGAGCGGTTAATCCTAAAAATTGGGGCATATTTAGAGAAAAATAAACTACTCGACGAAGCTCTGACAATTTATAGATTGACCGAACAAGTGCCTTCGAGAGAACGCCAAGCCAGAACACTCCATAAATTAGGACATAACGACGAAGCCCTCGCTTTGTGCTATCTGATGGTTGCCGAACCCAAAAACGCCGATGAGAAATTCTATGCAACCGACCTCATTACCAAGATTTCGAGCAAGAAGCGGATTTCTAAAAAAAGTACAACTTCGTGGTTGCACCAGTCAGATTCAATAACGATTCCACAAGAGTTCAGGGGGCAGGTCGAACTCGGTACGATTGAGTATTTTCACAGCGAAAACATGAATGCGGTATTCGCCGAAAATCACCTCTGGCGAGGAATCTTTGGATTGATTTTTTGGGATATTGTCTTCGACCCTGCATTGGTTTCCTTCCACCATCCGTTTCAGCGTCGTCCGTCAGATTTATACTTGCCCGATTTTTACGAAAAACGTAAAGACATCATTATCAGTCATTTAGAGAGTTTTCAAGATATTCAAGATTTGCTGACTTACATGGGTGAGCGATACGAAAGTAAATTCGGAATCGCCAACCCATTTGTGGTTTGGCTCGAAGAAATTTGGCTGATGGTACGCAAAGCCGTCGAAGTGATAGATTTTGAGGCATTGAAGAAGATTCTGCACGAAATGTCTAAAAATCTGGTCGAAAACCTCCGTGGATTCCCCGATTTATTTGTTTGGGACGATAAAAACTATACATTTGTCGAAGTCAAATCTCCGACCGATAACCTCTCCAATCAGCAATTATATTGGTTGCAATTTTTTGAAGAAGTGGGTGTAAATTCTAAAGTTTTGAGGGTTTTTTGGGAGGAATAATAGGACGAGTTTCTAACCCGTTATTACCTAAAACCATGGAAAACCAAGACCGAATCAAAGCCTTAGAAGACCGTATCGAAGCCCTTTCGAGAGATTTAGCCAATTACCAAAACACTGTATCGCAACTACGAAACTGGAAGGAGCAGTAAAAGGGCTTTTTTGCTCGTTTAACCAAAATACAATGGAAAACCAAGACCGAATCAAAGCCTTAGAAGACCGTATCGAAGCCCTTTCGAGAGATTTAGCCAATTACCAAAACACTGTATCGCAACTACGAAACCCTGTCGAAAATACGGCCGTCATTCCTCCAATCGTTGAAAATAGTCGCCCAAAAGTGCCGCCCACAACAATTCTACCCTCAAAGGGAATTAACTCAGAAGAGTTTTGGGGTGGCAATCTTCTCAGCAAAATAGGCATTTTTATATTAGTCATTGGTCTCGGTATTTTTGTCAAATACGCCATTGATAATAATCTGCTAAACCCTGCGGCTCGAATCGTTTTGGGCTATGTGGCGGGTTCTATTTTAGCAGGTTTGGCTTATTATTTAAAACCCAAATATCATACTTATAGTAGCGTTTTGGTGAGTGGAGCCGTTGCCACAACCTATTTTACTACTTATTCGGCGTATCATTTTTATCAATTTTACCCATTGTGGCTGACTTTTGGCTTGATGGTACTCTTTACGGTTCTGACTGTCTATTTAGCCACCATCTACGACCGCCAGTGGATTGGCATTTTCGGACTCGTCGGTGCTTATGCAATTCCGTTTTTATTGAGCGATAATTCGGGACAAGTCTGGAAGTTATTTACCTACATAGCCCTTGTCAATGTTGGTATTTTGTGGTTGTTATTCCGTAAAAAATGGCTTTGGATGGGTGGAGTTGCCTTTAGTTTTACGTGGTTGATTTTTATTTTTGCGAGCGAATCCAACTACCAAAATTTAGCCAATATTAAGATAAATACCTTATTCTCAATTGTATTTTTTGTTTTGGCACAGATATACTTTATCGCCAGAACACTCAAACAAGAGACTATCAAAATAGGCGGAATTTTCTTTTTGGTTTTCAATTACTTACTCTATTATTTTTCGGGGCTTGATGCCCTCGGAAGTATCCAAAATGGACGTTTTGAAGGATTGTTCTCATTGATTTTTGGGCTACTAAATCTCGGTTTAGCTCTTTATCTACTCAAAAAATCAAGTTCTGACTCGGTGCTTTTTTGGAGTAGTGTTATTGCCACCATTTTACTATTATACACGGCGGGTTTTCTGCAAATCAATTATTGGTACGAAACAAATATCCCGAAAGGAGAATTGAATGTATCTATACACAACGCATTCAAAGGTATTTGGATTCTGAATTATACAATGGCGTTTTTGTCGGGTCTAATACTGCTCGTTCGTCGCTACAATATTAAGCACGACTCGTTGATGATTTTAACAATTTTATCGGGTTTTGTGATTTGGGGAGTGTTGGTTTCGCAAGATTCTACTATGTTGAGAGCCGAATACATGAAATCGAATCTACCATTTATCGGTTTAGCGATTCGGTATCTGCAATATATTTTAATCGCAATTTTGGTCTATTTCAACCTACAACTCTCCGAAGCTTTCTCTGATTCGCTACAAATCATTAAAAAAGTTCGGTATTTATTCATTCACATTGTCATTTTATTGGTCTTGACCTACGAAACCACAACGATTTGGATGCTCGCCGATGCAAAAAATGCGGCTACCCAAGCCGATGATTCGACCCGAATCGGTTACAGCGTACTTTGGGCTATTTATGGATTATTGATGATTTATCTTGGATTTCGTAATCGTAGTAAATTATTCAGGATTTCGGGGATTGTTTTGCTCGGAATCGTCATCATAAAACTCTTTACTTACGATTTATCCGATGCCACCACAATTACCAAAATCATTCTGTTTATTTCGGTCGGAATCTTACTTTTAATCGCCTCGTTTTTGTACCAAAGGCTAAGCAAAAAATTTGAAGAGTAAAACGAGTTTTCAAGTCGTTTACCATCTTTTGTTCGGAACGACTTACAAATTCGTCCTTAAATTACTTTTGGTTATATTGTCGAGCCACAAAACGCATAAAGTTAGTGGCGAGACCTTCGGGTTGCCCTTGTGGATGAATAAAACTGAGAGTACGCAAAATCCTGAAATTATTGATTTTTATAATTTTCAATTCGCCCGATTGCAACTCTTTTTGGATTGCTTTTACCGAAATAAACGACATACAATTGGCATGTTCGAGAAAAGATTTGATGCTCTCGCTACTGCCTAAGTGCATGATGATATTGAGCGACCCAAACTTGATATTTTTGTCTCTTAGTGCCATTTCGAGAACTTCGAGCGTACCTGAGCCCCGCTCACGTAACACCAGCGGAATATTTATAATTTCTTGCACATTGATAGACTCCAATCTTGCAAATTTACTCTTAGAATGTACTACTGCAACGAGTTCATCTTCCATAAAATCGTGGTAGCGAATCCCCGGATTATGCTTTTGACCTTCTACGATTCCTAAGTCGATTTTACCATCCAAAATCGCATTTTCGATGACTTCAGTGTTACCATTCATCAAAGTAAGCTGAATCTGTGGGAATTTTGCGTGGAATTTTGCCAAGAGTGGCGAAATCAAATATTGAGCAATTGTCGTGCTGGCACCGAGTCTAAAAGTACCCGTTAGTTGATTTTTGAATGTACCCAACTCATAGATTGCTTCTTGATAAAGTGCAAAAATCCTTGATGAATATTTGAAGAGTACCTCGCCGGGTGGGGTTAAGATTATAGCATTGCCTCTCCTATCGAAGAGCCGCAAGTCTAACTCGGTTTCGAGGGCTTTGATGTGCTTCGTAACAGCCGGTTGTGTAATAAAAAGCTCGGTTGCTGCTTTTGTAAAACTCTGATTACGAGCTACACTATCGAATACTTTGAGTCGAAAATCTTGCATTTTTCTATCTTATATTAATCCATAATATCTATCAAAATTATGGACATTAAATACAAATAACAAATAGTTATAACCCTTTTTTGAGTTATAGAACAAAAAAATCCCTCTTTCGATTGCGAAAGAGGGATTAAATATAATATTACTGAATTTATTTTACGTCGAAACTTCCACGGCCTACGCTGAAACCTTCGGAGTATAGCTCGATTGTGTATTTTCCTTTGGCATAAGGAGCCCCACGTGAGTAGATGAAATCAACGTTTTGACCCGAATTATCGTAGAATACCGATTGTTTTGCCGTATAAACGGTTTCTTTTCCGCCAAATACGAAAGCACCAGAGCCAGTGGCCATGTCAGAAATCACATTGCCTTGTGGGTCGAGCAAACGCATATAAATTACTTTCTCTTCTTTTTTGGTCAATGGGTTTTCGGCAAGTTTAAACGAAATCTTGATTTTATCTACACGTTTCGCTTTGTATTCGCCACCATCACGCTCTTTGCCACGAGAGTTTACGGCATTTACCGTTACGTTCATGGCCTTCAAAGCCGCAGCGAGCGTTACTTTTTCGGTCAATTCACGGTTCTTAACGGTTGTTGAGTACACAGAGTCGCTAAGAGCTTGTTTGTCGGTACGTAGGCCCGTATTTTCGGTTGCAAGATTATCTCTCTCGGTTGTAAGGGTCTTGTTCTGAGTTGCCAAGACTGCATTTTCTTCTCGAAGTTTCGCAAGTTCGGCATCTTTTTGAGCCAAAGTAGCCTCATAACCCTTGATTTTGTTTTCGTAATCGCGGATACTTACATTTTTTGAGTTAATCAAAGACTTTTTATCTTGCTCCAACTGAGCCTTAACAGCCAAGAGGTCATCTACTTGCTGGCCCATTGATTGTAATTCAGCTATTTTGGCATCTAATTGAGTCGAAATCGAATCAAGTTTGGTGTTTGTGAGCAGTAATTCTTTGGTTTTTGAGGTAATATCGACATTTTTTTGGTCGATTTCCTGACGTGAATTAAAGTAAAGATAACCCAAAAGCACCGACAAGGCACTCGTCAGAACAAGCCCTGCTTTCACGGCAGTGTTACTTCTTCTTTCTTGCATTTGTTCCATAATAGACTGATTATTAACGATTTATGATTATAGGGATAATAACGACAAAGATAGTAATTTATTGGATAAAATAAATAATTTAGCGTACATCTAATTATGTTTAATACTCGCCGAATTTTATAGATTGTCAAATATAAGAAGAAACCTTGGCACACAATTCTACATTTTTGGTATATAACCGATAGTATTTAGTTCTTGTTATTTGTCAATTTTTTCAAAAAATTGATAGTCAAGTAATTAAAACGCCCGATTAACTACTGGCAAGTTTCAGATAGTTACTATTATAGTATCCACAAACATCGAATCAATAACGAATCCTTAATCATTCAGTAATATTCAAATAACATCATAAAAGCACCTTTGTATGTTTAAAACATCAGATGCAGGATGCTTTTTAGTTGTCAGAAGTTTATTACCAATAGCCTATGAGATGGATTCGGCAACGTCTCGAAGGTGATAGACTATTCTTTACTCTTTGGTGTATTTTAGCTTCTTTTGGGGCGTATTTTTGTATGTATGCTTTCCGCAAGCCATTCAACACGGGTTTATATACCGACTACCAACTTTGGGGAGTTGACTACAAAATCATCTTGATTATCACGCAAGTTTTGGGGTATATGACCTCAAAATTTATCGGAATCAAAATCATTTCGGAGCTTAGCCCTTACAAAAGAATCAAACTCATTTTGGGATTAATTCTCTTTTCTGAAATCGCCTTGTTTTTATTCGGAATCACCCCTTTTCCGTACAATTGGATTTTCTTATTTTTCAATGGGCTTCCGCTCGGAATGGTCTGGGGTGTTATTTTTAGTTTTCTCGAAGGCCGACGCATGACCGAAGTCTTGGCTTTGGGATTGAGCGGAAACATGGTGGTTTCGTCGGGGGTTTTAAAGACTATTTACCTAAATATCAACGATTTATTCGGTTTTTCTGAGTTCTGGATGCCTTTTATCATCGGACTAATCTTTCTGCCAATTTTCGTTTTCTTTGTCTGGATGCTCTCGGTTATTCCTAAACCCAATGCCGAAGACATCGCCCAGCGTTCCAGCCGCCCAGCCATGACCCACCGAAACCGACGAGAGGTCATGTGTATTACGGTAGCTTATGCCTTGATGGCCACAATTCGAGATTTCAGAGATAACTTCTCGGTCGAGATTTGGAAACAGTTAGATTCGGGTTTCGACAAGACAGTTTTTGCTCGTACCGAAACCACCATCGGTGCTAAGTACATGACAAAAGATTTACATATTTACGAACAGCTTGAAAATCGAACATAAAAGCTCTGTTAAGTTCGTCTAATCCATAGCGAAAAATACTAA
>JALOLV010000255.1 GCA_025455785.1 Spirosomataceae bacterium
GCTTTTGCAAGTGTGTAATTTTGAAACCCTTATTTATCAATTCAAAATAGGGTTTTGTCATATTTATTTTTAAGATAAAGTTTGAAACTGTTTCTTTGAAAACCGAAAAATCACAACAAAAAATTATGAAAAAGTTATTGCTTACCATTTGCCACAGCTTTTAGCCTTATCTCAATGCTCAGGGTTGGATGTAAAATGAAGTTATTGGAGTGCGATTAGGCTAAAAGACATGTAAACCAAACTATATATGAGTATTTTAGACATTTTAAAACCGATACATATCATAGCAGGGAGCTTGACGCTGCTGTCTGGATTTGTTGCCATAACTTCAAGAAAAGGGCATTCTATTCACAGGCTATCCGGTAAAATTTTTTTTTGGTCAATGACAGTTACAACAGTGCTCGGTTTAAATGCTGGAGTTTTTAGACCCAACTACGAAATTTTTATTCCGATTGCCATCATTAGTTTCTACCAAGCGGCTTCGGGTTATCGTATTTTATTTATTAAAACGCTCCACAAAGGGCAAAAACCTAAGCTTGTAGATTGGGTATTGACTATCGGAATGCTCCTGACATCATTGGCATTTGTCGCATTGGGCGTTATGAATTTATCTTCGGATATCTTTTATTCGATTGTACTATTTTCATTCTCTACTATTGGGCTTTATTGCTGTGGGGTGGACCTTTACAACTACATAAAAAAACCGACCAATAAACTATATTGGCTGTCTATCCACATTTTTAGGATGTCTCACGGTTTCATAGCTGCCTTGACCGCTTTTCTTGTAAATAACTCAAAATTGTTTCCTTTTTTACCGCAGGTTCTTTTACTGATAATTCCGATTGCACTTGGCCAACCCATCATAACTTGGACAATCTGGAATTATAACAGAAAAATACATAAGTCAAGGATACTGGTTGAGCAAGTTCGTCTTGATAGTACCTTCAATGGGTAAATTTTTTAAATAGTGCTTTATTAGTTGTATAAAAAAGAAAGAAACAGAATTTTATTCAAATTATCATTTGTTACGTCTCAAATCATATTTTGCATCTTTTAGTAGAAAAAAAGTCCTCAACTTTGAATCATCAAACCGCAACAATGCAGGTTAAATCAAATAAACCAATTATTATGAAAAAGCTATTTATACTTCTTTTCCTTTCTCAAGCCCTCTTTGCTCAAACGATTCTGAAAGCTGATGATTTACAAAAAGATTTTGAAATCATGCGTAAATCTTACGAGCAGATGCACCCCGGTTTGTATAAATATCAATCAAAACAAACGATTGATGCCGCCTTTGAAACCTGCAAAAAAGCCCTGAGCAAAGACCAAACACTTGCCGAAGCTTACCTCAATTTACATAAATTGACATCGAGTTTTAAGTGTGGGCATGCGTACCCGAATTTTTTTAATCAAGAAGATTTTTTGAAAAAAGAGATTTTTGAACAAAAAAATGCGTTGCCGTTTCATTTTAAACTTATTGATGACCGAATGTTGGTTTATCGCTCGGCCGACTCAACGCTGGAAAGTGGTTTAGAAATAAAGGCAATCAATGGTGTGAAGGTTGGTAAAATAATCCAAACCATTTTGCCAATTGTGCGTGCCGATGGCTCAAATGACGCAAAAAGGAGAAGTTTGCTCGAAAACGGAAAAGAATATTTTTGCTACTTCGATGTTTTTTATCCGATGTTTTTCCCTCTCAAAAAGACAACTTTCGATTTAGAAATCTATGATTTTACAACAAAAAAGACCAATAAAATACAAGTGTTGGCAGTGAATCATGCCGAGCGAGATAAAGCAATTAAAGCTAAATACAAAGAAGCCGAATATCAGAAAATGAGCTTTACTTGGTTAGATACTGAAACCGCCATCATGACCATCCAAGATTTCAATAACTACAACGGAAAAACCGATTATGGCAAATTCTACCTCGAATCGCTACATGAATACCAACAAAAAAATGGAAAAAATCTGATTATTGATGTACGCAAAAACGAAGGTGGGAATAGCACCGAAATGTTTAAACTGGTACAGTACATTACCGAAAAACCAATCGAATACATCGAATTGCAAAATACTTGGCAGATGCTGAAAATTGATTCTACCCTAAAGCCATACGTGTCGAATAGTAGCTGGGCAAAATGGTGGTTTAATCAGAGCGAAAAAGGGTACAATAAAACTCCAATGGGGCAATGGAAAGGGAAAAATGCCGAAAAACCGCAGGTATTTCAGCCCAACAAAGAGCGTTTTGCAGGAAATGTATTTTTGCTTTCGAGTGCAACCAATAGCTCGGCAACTTATATGATGGTCGAGACCTTCAAGAAATTCAAATTGGCTACTGTTGTCGGGCAAACCACGGGCGGAAACCAAAAAGGAGTAACCGCAGGAGCGTTATTCTTTATGCTATTGCCCAACTCAAAAATTGAGGTAGATGTTCCGCTCATCGGTACAGACCTGACGGTTGCTCAAAACCTACCCGACGCCGGAATCGAACCCGATATTTTTGTAAAACCAAGTGTCGAAGATACCATAAAAGGAGTAGATACCGAAATGGAGGTAGTCAAGAAGTTAATTCAAAATAAAACCTCCAAATAATGAATACTGTCTTTACGATATTCTTGGCTTTGCACATTGCGAGTGGCACTATTGGCTTACTGCTTGGCACATTCATTATGTTCAAACCCAAAGGCGACTCGCTCCACAAAAAACTCGGTCGAATCTTCGCTGTTTCGATGATTCTAACGGGCTTGTGTGCGTTTATTTTGGCGTATATTCATCCAAACAACTTTTTGATAGCCGTAGGTATTTTTACGATTTATCTGACAGCGACCTCTTGGCGATACTTACGCCTGAAAAATCTCAATAATAATCAAAAGCCATTGACTATTGATTGGTTTTTAATGATTTTTATGGTATTAGGAAGCATTTGGTTTCTAAAACTTGGGGTTCAGCTTTTGTTATTAGAAGAATATTTTGGTATCATTCATCTGCTCTTTGCTTGGCGAGGTTTGACTTTTGCGTATCAAGATTATAAAACTTTCAGTGGCAAAATCACTACCAAAAACTATTGGCTATTGTTTCATTTGCAGCGAATGATTGGGGCTTATATTGCCGCCCTTACCGCTTTTTTAGTGGTTAATACTCCCGATAGAGTCTCTTTTATATCTTGGCTTCTGCCATCTGTGGTTTTAATTCCTTTGATTATCAAGTGGTCAAGAAGGTTTAAAAAATGATATGAGAACTAAGCCATTCAAAATACGTACTTTAGTTTTCGCCTTGATAGTCTGGCTATTTCAATGTTCGGCTTCATTGGCACAATCTGATTCAGTTTATACCCAAGAATACCTAACCCGAAGTACTAAATTTGCTTGGACTACCCTGGGTATCGACATGCTCAAACTTGGCAACGGAAAAAGTTTATTTACCGAAAATGGCATTTCTAAAGAAGTGGCCTTTTCTTCTACCTTTATACCACGCCTAACGATTGGCGGTGTGCATTTTTGGGGTCATGCCGATTTTTACGTCTCTTTTCCACTTTCATTTTTGGCTATTCAACAAAACCCTTTAGCACTCGAAGCACTTGACTATCGGCAGGGTATCGAGACTGGTGCTAAAATTTATCCTTGGGCATTAAAAGAAAAACGACTCAGCCCTTATGTAGGTATTAGTTTTCGGTTACTTAGCTATACACAAGAGCAAAAAGCTACAAAATATACCTACAAAGCACCTGAATTTGAGAAAATGATTTACCCACTCCAAGTGGGTCTAACTTACACAACTTCCAAAAGTCTATTTCACTGCGGAATCCAGTATCAAATGTTGAGCAATATTCAGTATTATTCCTCTCCAACCACACAGGCGGGGGTACAATTCAGCAATTTTAATTTTCAATTCGGTATTACAAAATATTGGGATACCGATAAACATATGCGAACCCCCAAAAGTGTAGCCAATGAAAATAACAAGTATCAAGTATTGAAAAACGAAAATCGCTTAGATAGTTGGTATTGGGGACTGGGGCCATCAGCAGGGCTTCAAATCAGCAAATCTCCGTACTTTAAAAAATATCATCCACAACTTTACGATGATTTCATTGGAGGCTTTATGCCTGATATAACTTTTGGGCGTTTTTTCAATAAACCCGATATGAACCTCGGGGTATCATACCGAACAATGGGCAATACACTCGCTGGTTACGAAGATAAAGTTTCGCTTCGTAGGCACTCATTCATGCTCGAAGCCTACAAAAACCTCTTTAATTACTTAGGTTTTGTGCCATTTTGCGGAATAACTGGTTCGATTGAAAATCTGAATGCCAATATTAATGGAAACAGGATTTCTGATGCAAAACCCGCTTTGGGTTTTATTTTCGGATGGGATATTAGAGTTACTAAGACGGGGACAAGTTTATTAAGAACAAATTTACGTTGGATTCCGAACCTGAATTTATCCGTTCAAAATGAAAAAATAATGTTTAATCAACTTGAATTTAACTTTATTCAGTGGGTTCAGTTTATTGGCAGAAAAAAAGTTTATTCAAAATACACAAAATAATATTTAGAATTTCGAGCAAAATGAAAATCGCATCCATCATCTTTCTGTTAATTGGTTTGATAGCTTTGGGAGTTTTTGCATTTATAAAATTCAAAGCAGGAAATGTAGAAGACAAAAAAAATTTGGAGTCTGTAATTGATAAACAATGCAATAAGTTTATAGCTGATGGCAATTCTTATGGGTTGGTGATAGGCGTAATTAAAAATAACAAAACCTACTTAAAAGGTTACGGAACTGTAAAAAAAGGGGCAAATATCCTGCCCGATAGCAGCACTATTTTTGAGTTGGCATCTACCAGTAAATTGTTTACTACATCGACTCTGCAATTATTGGCCGATAATGGCAAGCTAAAATTGGATGATAAAATCCAAGCAATTTTGGCAGAAAAAGTAAAACTTCCTA
>JALOLV010000023.1 GCA_025455785.1 Spirosomataceae bacterium
CGTAGGCAACAACGCATAAATCGGCACTAAAAGGCCATTGGCAGCGTCTTTTTCTGATGGGGTCGAGCTAAAAGTTTCATCAAGAACCTGCTCTTCGAGATCGGTACAGCTATTTGATAACAAGATTATACCAACCGAAAGTGAAAATATTTTAAATATCTTATTCATTTTTTGAGAGAATTAGAATCCGAGGTTAAGTCCGAAAATGATTGTTTTTGCTTTAGGATACGTCAAATAATCTATCCCATACGATAAAATACCATTTACCGAGCGGTCGGTATTGACATCTGGGTCATAACCGTTGTAATCGGTAATGACAAACAAATTCTGACCCGTTAGGCTCAAACGAGCGGTTGAGATATACCTTACAGGAGCCGAGTTGCTCAATGATTCGTTCGGGAACTGGATAGCCTCAGCAGTAGTATTTACACCCTTCGATAAACGCAATTTGTAGAAATTAGCATTGGCCGTATTATCGTAAACTTTGTTGCCCGAAACACCATTGAAATTTGCTACCAAATCAAAACCTTTGAAACCAATCGTACCGTTGATATTATACATCGTAGTTGGTAATGCTGTACCTGCCGCAATACGGTCATTGTCGGTTACGACTCCATCGCCGTTTACATCACGGTATTTGCTCAAGCCTTTGTCATCGAGACCGATAAATTCTCTCAAATAAAAAGTACCGATTGGTTGATTATTGATGTAACCATTGATTGTGGCAGATGTCAAACCCGGACCCGATGCCGAACCTGATGGAATAACCGAATACGGAGAGTTTTGAACATTGTTCCTGATGAATGTAGCATTCCCTCCAATCTCGTAACGGAAGTCTTTATTGACCGATTTTCTGTAATTAATATCAATCTCTAAACCTTTGTTGATAATTCTCATGTTCGGTACGTTTGTCCAGAATGTACCCGCGGGCTGCACAGGGTCGGCAGGGATAACCTCCAATAAAATATCCTGTGAAACTTTGTTGAAGTAATCAATACTCCCTGTGATTGAGTTATTGAAGAATCCAAAATCAAGACCTAAGTCGATTTGGTTTGAAACCTCCCATTGGATATTCGGATTCGCCAATCTCGAATACGTCGTACCGGCAGGGAATGTGTTAGAATTGTCAATCGGATAACTCGTCGTGCCAGTTACAGATGATGTAAAACGAGCTTGAGTAATTTTTGACGGAATCTCTTGATTACCCGTCAAGCCCCAGCCTGCTCTCAGTTTCAAGTCGCTGATTTTTGAGATAGATTTGATAAACGGCTCTTCTGAGAGTCTCCATCCCAACGAGAACGACGGAAAAACCCCGTATTTGTTATTTGCACCAAACTTCGAGGAGCCATCAACACGAAGGGTTGCTGTTGCCAAATATTTGTCTTTGTACTGGTAATTTACTCTTGAAAAAAACGATTGTAATTCGTTCAGGATTGCGTAGCCCGTTGGGCGGTTATTGGCAAGGGTTAAGTCTTGACCAAGGCCCGGATTATAAATTGGCTCAATGCCATTCGTCGGAAAACGATTGATACTATATGCACGACCCTGAATCTTGATTTTCTGGAACGAATGCCCCACCAACGCCGTCAGCGAATGTGCATTTTTATCGAGCGAGTAGGTGATATAGTTTTCGATTAATGTATTGGTATTGTAGGTATTGATTGTCTGTAAACCACCCTCAACAAATGGGTCTTTGTTTGGCATTGTTTGTATATCGCGAGCCGTTGAAGAGTTATCAACACCGTAATTTAACTTATAGACCAATCCTTTGGCAAGCGTAAGCGATGGACTGATATTACCCAAAAATCTATTTGTAAAAGTTTGGTCTTTATACAACGACAATGAGAGCATCGGGTTGCTACCGTCGGGATAGAACTTCAACGTACCGTCGGGATTGAATGGCTTATAAGTTGGGTTTGCCGATATGGCACTTCCGATAACTCCTTGAAAATCAGGACGAACATTATTGGTACGAGATGCACTTAGGTTTACTTCGATGTTAAGTTTATTATCCCAAAGTTTTTGGTTTACGTTTACTCTACCACTGTATCGGTCGAGATTACTATTGCGGATAATACCTTCTTGTTTTTGCAAACCAAACGAACCAAAATACGTCAGCTTGTCGGAGCCACCACTCAACGACAAATTATGGTTTTGGGTAAATGCCTGCTGCGTAACTTCTTTTTGCCAATCGGTATTGCCGCCATCATCCACAAACGAGCCACCCGGTATTTGTCTCATTTGAACTCTAAATTCATCGGCTGTAAAGACATCTAACGGGCGAGCAATTTTTGATAAACCCAAACTCGTAGTGTAGGTGAGATTTGAGGCTCCGCTTTTGCCTTTCTTTGTTGTTATCAAAATTACACCATTTGCACCTCTCGCACCGTAGATAGCGGTTGCCGAAGCATCTTTTAAGACGTCTATCGACGCAATATCATCGGGGTTTAAAAATGTAAGCGGGTTGGTAGCACCACCCACACTCGAATTATCAAGTGCAAAACCATCAACCACAAAAAGTGGCGTAGAGCCTGTTCGAACGCCACCCGGCCCACGAATACTGATGTTTGAAGCAGCCCCCGGCTCACCGCTCGATGCCGTGATGTTTACACCCGCAGCCTTACCTTGTAGCAATTGCTCTGGCGATGAAATAATACCTTTGTTGAAGGCATCGCTCTTGATTGATTTTGCCGAGCCAGTTACATCTTTTGAGCTGGTGTTTCCGTAGCCAATCACGATTACCTCACTCAATTGAGAAGTTGTAGAAACCAGTCTGACCTCAATACTTGTACGATTACCGACAGCTACTTCTTGTTTTTCGTAGCCGATAAAATCAAAAACTAAAACTGGGTTATCGGTAGTGGTATTGATTGAGAATTTACCCTCGACGTTGGTTGTTACACCATTGGTAGTACCTTTCTGGGTTACCGTACAGCCAATCAGCGGCTCGTTGGTTTCTTTGTCAATTACAATACCCGTGATAGTTTTCTGGGGAGAAGCTACTGCCCCAAAAACAGCAGATATGGATAACAGAGCCATCCAAAACAGTAGAGTTTTTTTCATTGATTTTTTTCATTTTAGAGTTGATTACAAAATAAAGGTGTAGATACTGTGTAAATAGGCTTGTGGATTGAAGTTAATATAAACTTAAAATTATTGTACAGTATTTAACAAAAATTTAATTTTTTCTTGATAATATAGTAAAAAATAAAAAACTCTGTTTCGACGCAATCATTCTTAACGCACACTTAACCTACCCATCAGAAATATTTTACCGTATTACCAATACTTTTGACCCAAACTTTCATTATTAGATTCATGAGATTACCATTCCTACTTTTGTTTCTTATTTCGATTCAACTCCACGCACAGAGAGTAGCGTGCCATTCACACAATGATTATGTGCATCCGGTGCCGTTTTGGATGGCGTATTCGGCCGGAGCAAAATCTATCGAAGCCGATGTTTTTTTGGTCAATGACGATTTAGTTGTAGCACATACTGCCCGAGAAATCGAAGCCACCAAAACGTTTCGAAAACTATATCTTGAGCCAATTAATGGACTTTTGAGCAATAGTTTTGATAGTTTCGACGAATTACAGCTACTCGTAGATGTTAAAACCGAACCCCAAACCACCCTCAACAAGATTATCCAAGAATTCAATCAGTTTCCGCTTATTCTCCGAAAAATACAAGAAAGCAATCATAAATTCCGAATCGTCATTTCGGGCAATCGACCTAAAGATTACGGCAACTATCCAGATTTTATATTATTCGACCATCAACAACTCGAAGACCTCGAAAAAATCAATCTCGCCAAAGTGGGTTTAGTGAGTTTTTCGTTTCAGAAATTCTCAAAATGGAATGGAAAAGGCCGAATCATAGACGCCGAAATGAAGGTATTGCAAGATGTAATCAAAAAAGTACATTCTTTGGCAAAACCCGTTCGTTTTTGGGCAACGCCCGACTCTAAAACAACTTGGTTTAGTTTAGCACAAATGGGTGTTGATTTTGTAAATACCGATAACCCTTTCGGGTGTATTAGCTACCTCAATTCACTCGATAGCAATCTGGTAGCCGTCGATTTTGGGCAAATCCCCCAAAATACACTCCCAAAAGTAAAATCTTCGCCCCAAAACATCATTCTAATGATTGGCGATGGCAATGGTTTGGCTCAGATTTCGGCTGGATATTTGGCTAATGGTCAACGCCTCAATATGGCTCGTATCAAAAACGTAGGATTTATCAGCACACAATCGGCAGATGATTTCACGACTGACTCTGCCGCCGGCGGAACTGCTCTGGCAACTGGTAAAAAAACTAAAAATCGCTATGTCGGACTCGACCCAAGCGGACAGACACTCAACAATATTTTTGAAATTTTGAATACTCAAAAAGGGTATAACACAGGCATCGTAACGACCGACGAACTCACAGGGGCTACCCCAGCTTCTTTTTATGGACATACCAACGATAGGGGCAATATCCAAGACCTAAAAAAAGATTTTCTGAAAAGTTCGGTCAATGTTTTTGCCAGCGGCGGTAGTGCGAGATTCGATAGTTTGGATTGGGTAAAGAATGAACGTAAAATGCTGAAATCTATTGGTGAGATTGGGTCGGCAAACGGTAACAGAATTGGTTGCATGGAAGCAACTAAAGATATGCCATACATTACCCAAAAAAGAGGTGATTTCTTGCCGCAAGCTACTCAGCAAACACTTGATTATCTTACTAAAAAGAAAAAGCCATTTATGCTGATAGTTGAGAATAGCCACATAGATAATGCCGGACACGACAATTTTGCACAGGGGGTTGTAAGTGAAGAAATTGATTTCGACCAAGCTATCGGTGTAGCGATGCGTTATGTAGATTTACACCCCAAAACACTACTTGTCATTACAGCCGACCACGAAACTGGTGGTGTGACGATTCCGCACGGTACTAAGAATCAGATGGAATTACAGTTTCATTCTGACGACCACAGCGGTATTCTTGTACCAATTTTTGCCTATGGCCGCGGAGCCGACTTATTCAGTGGTATTGATGATAATACTTCGGTATTCAAGAAGATTCTGCATTTACTCAAAATAAAAGAATGACACTGCTCTATTAAAAATAATCCCTACTGGAAACCAGCAGGGATTTATAATCTAATCAAAAAAAATCAATTACATCCGCCTATTTCGGCCTTGAATATCGTCCCGCTCTCTGCTTTAAAACCAGCATTTAATTCTACCGCTTTGGCTTGGTAAGTCGCATTTGCCGTACCCGTTATGGTATTAGTTGCCACAATTTTACCCGCAGTGCTTGATGCTTGTTTAGTGATAGTTCCCGAAGAATAATCATCTGCTGGACTTACTAAAGTTAGCAGATTTGAGCATGGAGACGATTCTGTCAGATTAAATCTCAACATAACCGAATAATGGTCTGATGTCGTTGAGCCGTAGCTCGTTACGTAGCTTTCGGCATTACTCACCCTCGCCGAGCCAGTAATATAATTAGATGATAACTCATTAGACGAGATTACGTGGTCTATCATATCGCTAAAGCTAACTGTACTCTTCAAACCTGCATCACTCAACACTCTCGTGTGCATGTTAAATCTGGTAGGGTCGTTGTTATAGGCAACATAACTCGTTACGTTGTTGGGTACGCCTGCGGTGGTAGCTACCGTGAAATCAAGGTCATCGTTGAAGTCTCCGAGCATGATTATCGGCGTATTGGCAAATCTGGTATTTAGTGTATCTCTCAACGCTTCTACATCAAACTTTCTCATGTTGTAACGGCTCAATGCTTCTGTTGGGTTGGTACTCGTATTGGCCCTTGCGTGAACACCCACGAACATAATCCTTTTTGATGGACTATTCGGAATATTTACATCGGCTGTCAATGTAAACGGTAATCTTCCCGAAGCCCAAAAACGAGTCTTATCGGCGTCAGGATAATTATTGAGCAAGTTTGGGGTCTGGCTCGCATCCAAAGAATCGTCGATTGCTTCAAAGATATGCCTTGTCGTAACATTGCTAAAAAGTGCCGTTTTGTAAAGGAAACAAACACGCTGCCCGTTTACATTGTCATTATTAGAAAGCCTCGAACTACAAACTCCTGTGTACGCAAATCCTTCCGTATTAAGTTCTGATACCAATGTATTAAATGCCGTTAGGTTTGCAATCTCATTCAGGTTGAAAATATCAGCATTTATCGTTTTTATAACCGTCTTTGCATTATCTTTTTGGAGGGTTTCATCGGTAGGGCCAAATCCGCTGCCAGTAGCTCCAAACCATTCGATATTCCAGCAGGCTACATCCAAAGTGCCATCGGCGTCAAAGGAATCATCTGTGCTACCGGGAGCTGGGTCTCCAGTTCTGACAATATCAGTCGTGAGCCTTGCTAAAACCTGAGAAGATGTATTAAATCTACCAGCAATACCTATTATATACCCTGTACCAGCAGTAATCGAAGTTCCGACAAGTGGATTGACATACCCTGCCGAATTCGCCTGTTGTGTGATTCGCACCTGAACCGGTACAAAGCTATAATTGGTTTGTGCCGCAAAAGTTGTAGTCTGAATATTCACATCGTTGATTCTTACTAATAAACCCTCATTTTGAAGAATCTCCGACGAAGAAATGACTTTTGGAGCAGGTATCACCGACGACGTATTCACTTTTGATATTTGGCTAACATTGACTTGCAAAAGTTGATTAAAATTACCCAAAACCCCTTGAACCTGCACCGAGTCTCCGATTGCCAATCCGTTTTCTTGAACTATATTACCAGTACCCCTAAAAACCGATATACCACCCGTGTTATCCTGAATAAATATCTGTAAACCACCAAACTGTTGCCCTACTGTTACCCTACCAGCTATTGTCACGGTGGTGCCTTGAGTTTGGGTTCTCGCCGTGGCTATTGGTGTAAAGTTTGCCAACGGAGGATTAACCGTACCCACAACACTCACATTTTGCTGCGTAGCTCCGGTACTCGTATTTGTAACGTTTCCACTAAATGACCCTGCTACATTACCAATTAATCTTGCATAAATAGTAGTTGTGGCAACTACTCCCGAAGATTGTGATAATACCAGCGAACTCGCATAGCTACTTGTAGGCGAAAGACTTACCTCGAAGCCAGCCGGGGCAGTTACAGTAATGCCTTCGGTCAAGTTTTCGCCAGACACGGTGTAGCTTCTCTCTATCGACGGACTTCCTTCTGTTGTAGTAAAACTCAAAAGAGAATTGGTAGATACCGAAATACTTGGGTTGCTGGTATTGATAGATGAATACGTCAGGCTAAAATCGTCAATACCCGTTGATGGTCTATTGTTTGCACCGGCCGAACTCGCCAGTGTTACGATTCGTATCCAAAGATTCCCGCTCTGATTATTAGCCCCCGAAGGTAGTGTAGCAGTTACCTCGGTCGATGCAAATGTGCTGCCGCCCGTTGTTAAGGTTGCTGGCACAGTCGTTAGTGTATTAAAAGCAGTTGGGTTAGCCCCTACTGCCCATTGCACTTGCCAAGTTACGGTTCTTGCACTTGCGACATCCAGCGATTGAATTTTAAATGATAAGGCAAAATTCTCAAAACCAGTCGTATTGCTTACTTGCATCACAAATGCGGCATTGGGGTCTCCAAAAGTACCCGTCTGACGCAAGCCCAAAGCTCTATCAGTAGAAGCACTTTGTTGAGTAGAAGTAGAGGTAGAGGTTAAACCATCGGCTGAGGCAAAGTTCTTAAAAGCCCCTGCCGTATTGTTCCAGTTGGTAAGTGCTGTTGTCAAACTCGCAGTCGTACCCAAACTTGTTGCACTCGAACCAGTTCTGACGGTCCATCCTGCGGGTAAACCATTTGCCAAGCCATCAAAGTTTTGTGAATAGCTACTACCTGATAATACCACTTGGCCGTTGGTGAATAATGCAAATAAACTAAAAAAAAGAACAAATAGAATGTTTTTCATGATGAATGAGTTTTTCTTATGCTGATGAGTTAAGGGTCAATTCAAACGTGTTGAATTGGATTTTTGTGGAGCGTAAAACAGAATATCAAGCAAGCAGAAGTCAAAATGAGGCAATGTGGAGAACCTACGCAAATAAGAGATATATACGAAGATACCAAATATAAGATATCTACACAACCATAAATACCTCAAAAAGTTTTACATATTTAGATTCTTTCTGACTTGCCCTTGTAAATCATTTAGTATTTTTACAGCACTTTCGTCCTTTCCCCGAATGATTTCCTCATAAATCCTACCCACTTCTCTGCTCACGACTTGTCGGGGCATTATATTCTTTAGCGAATTTTCAAGGCTATAAAGATTGGCATTAATCACTACGGGGTCGTGCTGGTATATTATCGAGGCCCTTAAATGCAGTACACAGTTTTCAAATTCTGAAAAATTTCGGGGCTGGGTTTTATTCTGAAAAATCGAAAGAATCAGCATTCCGACCGAGACACTAAGTATCAAGAGATTTCGTAAGGCAATTAAAACAAAAGTCATCTTATATTTTATTGATATTAGAATACAAAATTGCCTTCGGTATGTTAGCAGAATATTAGCTGAAAGTTAATTTTTTTTAATGTTCTCTCATCCATACAGCACACATTCAGTATGCCATAAACTAAGTTTACAGTGCATTTAGGTGGTCAAGGTAAAATTTTTAAAATTTTTTCAATAATACATTTAATACATTCGTTGTATTAACACAAATACCCAGCACCAATAAAGTTTGATAGAATTTTGATACCGCTCAATAATGTTTTTTTATTAAAAAATCAGGAAAATTAATAACATTGGCATTATTTATGCCGTTTAATAAATACTTAAAACCCTTACTAACGTATTATTTCAAACTTCTACCCATAAAAACGCCAGTTTTTGAAACATTAAAAGCACAAATTTCGTCTATTATTCAAAAACGAAGGTTATATTTGTGTTTTGGCTTAATAATTGCAATATTTCATACGGTCAAGTAAATATTTATTTTTCATAACTTTGCGAATTATTACAATAAACTCAAAACTATTCACGTTTTTAGTCTGTTTTAATGATTTACCGCAATTAACTGATTATCAACTTGTTTTGCACTATGAACAAGCGTGTATTGAAAACATTTCTCAAAGTCCTTTTGGTTGCTACGCCAGTGATTTTTATGCAGAGTTGTAGTTTTGTCAACAAAAGCATGGATAAAATGGGTATCGGAGGCAAGAAAGGAGGCAAAGGTGGCGGAGGCGATGGTAGCGGATTATCGGAGGGTCTCCGTGATGGTGAAATCGTGGCAACTGCCCGTAAAGGCTACAAGCAAACAGCACCAAACGGAATGGTTTTGATTCCGTCGGGGTCTTTTACGATGGGACAAGCAGACGAAGACGTAATGTCGGCTCGTATTGGCATGAACAAACGTGTAACAATCGTACCATTTTATATGGACGATACCGAAATTACAAATCACGAGTACCGTATGTTTATCACTACCATGACAACCGACTCTGTCTCGGTTTTGGGTGAGGAATTCATTATGACAAAATTGTATCCCGATTCTACCGTATGGAGCCGTGACTTTACTTATCACAATGGCGACCAAATGACCGAGTATTACTTCTCAAGTCCTGCTTTTGATATGTACCCAGTCGTAGGTATTAGCTGGGATGCCGCACAGTATTTCTGCAAGTGGCGTTCAAAAGCCCTCAATGACTATCGTTCGCAGCACAATATGTTCCGTTCGCCTCGTTATAGATTGCCTTCAGAGGCCGAGTGGGAATGGGCGGCACGTGGCGGCAAAGAAGGTGCAAAATATCCTTGGGGTAACCCTTACGTAGCCAACGGGAAAGGATGCTTCTTGGCAAACTTTAAACCATACCGTGGAAATTACCGTGCCGATGGCTACCCTTACACCGCACCATCCAATGCGTTTAATCCAAACGATTACGGTCTTTACAACATGGCTGGTAACGTAGCCGAGTGGTGCCAAGATGCTTATTCAGAATCTTATATGCCAGTTACTTGGGACTTGAACCCAGTATTCAACGACGAAAACGAACCACGTAAGATTATCAAAGGTGGCTCATGGAAAGACGTTGCGTACTTCCTCGAAACAGGTACACGTACATACGAATACAGAGACGCTACACGCTCATACATCGGTTTCCGTTGTGTGATGGATAGATTGGGTAGTGTCCCCGGAAGAGAATAATAACACGATGAATTGCGAAGTATGATTGAGAGGTGCTTCACTTCTTACATACTTCGCATTTTATTGTAAACTTAGAGAACTGCTGACTAAAAAGACAGTCGAACCATTCAATTTTACAACTTGTCTTATCGTTTGCAACTCAATAGCCAAACGCATTATTCAATCAAATACTTTTTCTAAACTTATATTAGAACACTTAATTAATTTTACAAAATGGCAGCAAATAGTAACGGTACAAATTTCTTTTGGGACAGATTTATTCCAACAGTTTATGCTCTTGGTGCAGCAGTCGTAATCTTAGGAGCAATGGGTAAAATCATGCACTACGAATGGGCAAATACCATGCTACCGATTGGTCTTGGTACAGAAGCGGTAATTTTCGTACTTTACGCATTCCAATCATTCTTCCGCCCAGCCAAAGAATACGCTTGGGAAAAAGTATATCCCGAATTAGCTGATGATTTCCAAGGCGAATACAGAAAACCAGCAGCAGTATCTCAAGGAGCAGGCCTAACTGCCAAAATGGACGATATGCTTGCCAACGCCCGCATAACACCAGATATTTTTGACGGTTTGAAGTCTGGCTTCCAATCATTGACAAGCCAAGTTGCTAAAATGGCCGATTTGAGCGATGCAACAGTTGCTACAAGCGATTATGCCAAGAATGTAAAGACTGCGTCGGCACAAGTTACCGAAATGAACAAAGCCTACGGAACAGCCGTAACTTCTATGAACTCTATGGCCGATGCCACAAAAGATGCTCAAGAATATCGCAATCAGTTCCAAAAAATCACTCAAAACATGGGTGCACTAAATGCAGTTTATGAGCTTGAGCTTCAAGATACAAATAAGCATTTGAAAGCAATGAATGCTTTCTACGGTAACCTTTCTACGGCAATGGATAACATGTCGGAGGCATCAAAAGATGCTCAGCATTTCAAAAACGAAATGTCTAAACTGACAAATAACCTTAGCTCATTGAACAACATCTACGGTAGTATGCTCACCGCAATGAAAGGTAATTAATATTGTTTTGGGCTTTCTTGTTTTACATTTCGAGGTATCAATAAAACCACGAATCAAAAACTCGAAAACCAAAACTTTACAACTAAAC
The DNA here is from genome assembly GCA_025455785.1 of Spirosomataceae bacterium. Lineage (GTDB taxonomy): Bacteria > Bacteroidota > Bacteroidia > Cytophagales > Spirosomataceae > JALOLV01. The sequence continues at coordinate 11,306 of JALOLV010000023.1, forward strand.
TTATTTGACAACAGTAAACTGAAAAATATATGGCAGGCGTAAAAGAATCACCACGTCAGAAGATGATAAACATGATGTATCTCGTTCTGACGGCGATGTTGGCACTGCAAGTGAGTAACGCACTTTTACAGAAATTTTTACTATTGAATAATAGTTTGCAATCTGCAAACAGTTCGGCTGATGCCAATAACGAGAGTACACTCAAAGGTATTGAAAAGAAAATAGCCGAGCCGGGTGGTGCAAACTACCAAGATGTTTTGGCTAAAGCCAAGCAAGTTCGCCAGATTACGAGTGCGATGAATTCTTACATCGAAGAATTAAAACAAGGAATCGTAACAAATGCTGGTGGTGGTATAGACCCCGAAACAGGTAGTATCAAAAACCTATCAGAAGAAGAAAAAGTTGCCAGTTTTATGGTTGGCTCGGCGGGTAGCAAAAGCGGAAAGGCTTATGAGCTAAAAAATAAGCTCAACGAATACACTACCAATCTTGCTAAATACATGGCTCCAAATACCAAACTTGCTCCGTTGGCTATTGAACCAGCCGAAGACCCAATGGTTTTGAAAAGCGACCCAAACAAAGGTAAAGACTTTGCCGAATTCAATTTCTACCAAACACCTGTACCGGCTGCATTGGCAACATTGAGCCAAAAACAATCAGAGGTTCGTCGTCTCGAAAGCGATGCTTTGAGTTATTTAGCTGGTTTGGTTGGTCTGAAAGAAATTAAATTTGATGAAATTTTTGCAGTAGTGATTCCTGATTCACGTTCGGTTGTGGCAGGACAAACCTACAAAGCTGAGGTAGCGATTGGGGCCTATTCAAAATCAATTACTCCACGAATCAGCATCAATGGTTCGAGCGTGCCAGTGAGAGAAGGTAAAGGTCTTTACGAGATTCGTGCTTCGGGCGGCGAATTTGATAAAAATGGACAATTGAAGCGTTCTTACACGGCTACTGTTTCTTATCCTGACCCAAGCGGGCAGATGAAAACCGTAACTAAAGAAGAAAGCTACACAGTATTGAAGCCTTCGGTACAAATTGCAACGGCTTCTTTACCAGCACTTTATTATAAATGTTCTAATAAAATACAGACATACTCACCCGGTTTAGGAGCATTATATAGTCCAACTTTCAGTGGTTCGGGTGGTGAGTTTATTCAGGGTGGTGGTGGAAAAGTAACCATCGTCCCAAATACCTCGAAAGTGACACTGAATGTAGTAAACGATGGTATAACCCTCGACCAATTGCCATTTAATGTCAAATTGGTACCAAAACCAACTATTAAAATGTTTGCCAATGGTGCTGCCGCTAATGATAGAAAAGGAGAACCTGCTGCTGGACTAAGAATATTAGAACCTAAAGCAGCTGCTGACCAATCATTCAAGGAAACAAATCCAGAAGATGCTAACTTTAGAGTTGAAGAGTGGGAAGTCATCCTTGCAAGTGGAACACGTATTAGAGATAGAAGAACGTTTGGCCCGGGTGCTCAAAATATCAGTGCATTAGCACAACAAGCAACAGCAGGAGACCGTTATGTAATTACGATTAAGAAAGTTGTTAGAAAGAACTTTAAAGGTGAAATTATCCCAGTTGAGATGGGTGATTTAAACTTCCAAGTCCCTCTATATTAATTAGTTTTATTTAATCATTTAATAATTGAAATGAGAAAACTAACAGGTTTGGCAGTTATTGCTACTCTGGTAGCCAGCCAATTAGCCAATGCTCAGGAAAAAACAAACAATGGTTTAAATCCATTGTCGTTACGTCCGATTCACGAGTCAAATGTAATGTACAAAACGACTCTTTGGAGAAGAATTGATTTGAAAGAAAAACAAAATCAACCTCTTTTTGCCAAAACCAGTGAGATTACGAAACATTTGATTGAAGGTGTGCGTGCAGGCGTATTAGAAGCGTATGCAAACGATTCGTTGAATACCAAGCTAACACTTGACCAATTTAACGAAAGAATGGCTATGGAACTCGAAGGCGGTGGTCTATCTGATGACGAAAAAGCTGCTGGATTTTCATCTGCTGGTGATGATGGCTGGGGTAGCGGCGGCGATGACGGTGGCAAAAAAGAAGCACCAGCAGGCGGAGCAGCCCCTGCGACTACTGCGGCTATTAGCTCTGGAATTGAATATTTACCAAGTCAATTATCAATTTTAGAATTGAAAGAAGATTTCGTTTTTGATAAGCAGCGTTCTCGTCAATACAATGATATTTTGACATTGACAATTATGATTCCTGCCGACCAAAATTCAGCAGGTCTTGAGAAGCCGTTGGCATCATTCAAATACAAAGAATTGGAGCGTTATTTCCGTAGCTGCAATAAATGTATTTGGTACAATGCCTCAAATGTTGCTCAACATAAAAACTTGGCTGATGCTTTTGAGTTACGTCTTTTCCACGGAAAAATCATCAAGCGTTCAAACGCCCTTGATAAATACTTGGATGACATTTACAAATCGCCAAAACAAGGTATGTTAAAAGCTCAACAATTAGAGTACGAATTGATGGAGTTTGAGCATAACCTTTGGGAATATTAATCTTCTATTGATAATCATAAAAAAAGCCCTTAAATTTTGAATTTAGGGGCTTTTCTTTTGAGATATACTCAAGATTTAAACTCAACTTGCTTTAATTTCGAGAGCTTCACAAGCTCTTCTTGCCGCTTCTTGTTCGGCTTTTTTCTTATTCCAACCACCACCAGTACTTACGGCATCGCCATTGACCGTTATTTGAGCCACAAATTCTTTATAATGGTGCTTCCCGTTTTCTTGAATGATTGAAAACTCAATTTTTTTACCTTCTTGCTGTGCCCAACTTAGCAAAATACTCTTGTAATTGGTATTGGTCTGAATCACCGTATCGAGGTCGAAGTGATTAGCAATTAATTTATTCAGGATATATTTTTTTGTAAATCTGAAACCTTTATCGAGATAAATCGCACCAATGAGGGCTTCCATGGCATCGCCATACATAGATGTACGATTGTGTGCTACACGATGCCCATCAAACTCTACGAGTTTATCTAAACCGATTTTTCGAGCTACTTGGTTGAGAGATTCACGATTGACGATTCGAGAGCGGATTTCAGTTAGGAAACCTTCGTCTTTGAATGGATATTTTTTAAATAGATATTCGGCGATGACCATGCCTAAAACAGAGTCGCCGAGGTATTCTAATCTTTCGTTAGATTCACGAAAGCCACCGATGTTGGTCTCTTTTGAAGCAGAAGTATGCCTAAAAGCCAACTGATACAGCATCAGATTGCTTGGTTTTTCGCCAACAATCAGTTCTACTGCTTTCTTGAATTCCTTTTCCTTGGAATCAGACTTGAAAAAACCCAGAATAAACAACACTTTCTATTTACAAATGTACGAATGGACTGTCAACAAACTTTATTTGGGTCAGGGGATTGTACTATTACTTGGTTGAAGAATATTCGATAGAGATTGTAAATTTAAAATCTACAATCTCCATTTATCAACCTTCAATATATTAAATCTTCTTGAATATCAATGTAGCGTTATGCCCTCCAAAGCCGAAACAGTTACTCAACACAGCATTAATTTCACGTGCTTTTGCTTTATTAGGTGTCAAATCAATGCGAGAATCGAGCGATTCATCAACATTGAATAAATTGATGGTTGGTGGTACAACTTGATTCTGAATAGCCAAAATAGCTGCAACCGACTCAACGGCTCCTGCCCCACCCAACAAATGACCTGTCATTGATTTAGTTGAGCTAATATTCATCTTGTAAGCATGCTCTCCGAAGAGTTGCTCAATGGCTTTGATTTCTTGCGGGTCTCCGAGCGGAGTCGAAGTACCGTGCGTATTGATATAATCAATTTCTTCGGGTTGCATTCCAGCGTCTTCGAGGGCATCTTTCATCGAAAGATATGCTCCGTAGCCATCTGGATGTGGGGCAGTAATATGATAAGCATCAGAAGAAAACCCTCCGCCGACTAATTCACAATAAATTTTTGCACCACGGGCTTTTGCGTGTTCGTATTCTTCGAGAACAATTGCTGCACCACCTTCGCCCAATACAAAACCGTCACGGTCTTTATCGTAAGGTCTTGAGGCTGTTGCGGGGTCATCATTGCGTTCTGACAATGCTCTCAAACCATTAAAACCACCAACACCTGCTTGTGTAACAGCCGCTTCGGAGCCACCCGTAACACAGGCAACAATACGACCTAAACGGATATAATTAAAGGCATCAATAATGGCATTGTTGGTAGAAGCACATGCCGAAACTGTAACGTAATTTGGTCCTCTTAGGCCGTATTTGATAGAGATTTGACCAGAGGCACTATCTGCAATCATTTTAGGGATAAAGAACGGATTAAATTTTGGTGTGCCGTCTCCTGAGCCGAAGTTTAATACTTCTTCTTCAAAAGTCTTCAAACCACCAATCCCCGAGCCCCAAATGACTCCAATTTTATCTTTATTAACCGAATCTAAATCAAAGTTTGCATCTTTCATGGCTTCGTCGGCCACAACGATTGCATACTGTGTAAATAAATCCATTTTACGAGCATCTTGGCGAGGGATGAACTGCGTAACATCAAACCCCTTTACCTCACACGCAAACTGTGTACGAAATTTACTTGCATCAAACTTGGTAATTGGTGCAGCACCGCTTACGCCGTTTGATAGACCGTTCCAAAACTCTTCTACGGTATTACCAATGGGGGTCAATGCTCCTAACCCTGTTACAACTACTCGTTTTATTGCCATAGATTTTTTGCGTTTGAAGTTTCAAGTTTGGGGTTTCGAGTGCTGAATTAACAAGAAACCCGAAACCTAAAACTCGAAACTAAAAAAATTACTTAGCGTTGTCTTCCAAGTAAGTGATTGCTTGACCAACTGTTTGGATATTCTCCGCTTGGTCGTCTGGAATAGAAACGTTAAATTCTTTTTCAAATTCCATTATCAACTCTACTGTATCCAATGAATCTGCTCCTAAATCTGCTGTGAATGAAGCTTCTGGAGTTACTTCTGACTCATCTACACCGAGTTTTTCAACGATGATTTTCTTTACTTTACTTGCAATATCTGACATTTTAGACAGTAGTTTGGTGAAAAACAGTTGCAAAGAAAGGGGTTTTTAAGGAAAACAACAAAAACCATTAAATTTTTTTGGTTGGAGAATTGTTCCGACATTTGTAAGACCGACCAACGAATTATCATTTTAGGGGCATTTTGTGGTAGAATGTTTCGATTAATGTCGATTTAGTAAATCATTTGATTCGTTTTTTGTTAAAATAAAAGTTTTATTAAAAATTTAAAAATACTTCAAAGTGTTGAATATCAATCGTTTAAAAAATCAAGATTCGGGCAGTTTTTTTCTGATTGCCGGCCCTTGCGTAGTAGAAGGGCGAGATATGGCTCTCGAAATCGCCGAGAAAGTAAAAGCTATCACCGACCGTTTGCAGATTCCGTATATTTTTAAGGCATCGTACCGCAAGGCAAATCGCACAAAACTCGATTCGTTTACGGGCATTGGTGATGAATTAGCTTTGGGAATCTTGAGAGAGGTTGGCAATACATTCGATTTGCCGACCACAACCGACATCCACGAATCAGAAGAAGCCGCATTGGCTGCCGAGTATGTTGATGTTTTACAGATACCTGCCTTTTTATGTCGCCAAACCGAGCTATTGGTTGCGGCAGCTAAAACTGGTAAAGCCGTTAATGTAAAAAAAGGACAATTTATGCACGGCTCTGGGATGGGCTTTGCCGTAGAAAAAGTGAAGGCGGTAAATCCAGATGCTGAGGTGTTTCTGACCGACAGAGGTAATTCGTTTGGATATTCGGATATCGTAGTAGATTATCGGAACATTCCCGAAATGAAAGCATTTAATGTACCTGTTGTGATGGATTGTACGCATTCGTTACAACAACCAAACCAATCGTCGGGTGTAACGGGTGGCAAACCCGCACTCATCGAAACGATTGCCAAAGCAGCGATTGCGACAGGTGCCGATGGAATTTTTATTGAGACGCATCCGAATCCGGCCATTGCAAAATCTGACGGAGCCAATATGCTGGCATTAGACAAACTCGAAGGGCTTTTAGAAAAATTATTGAGAGTAAGAGAGGCTGTGAGATAATCCAGCCTTTTTTATTTGCTTTTAGATTCTTTGATAGGATTCTGACAACAAAATTCACAAGTAGTGTCCCCCGAGCAAAAAACAAAAAAGGTAACTATCTGATTATCAAATATGGTCTGCAAGGATTCGAACCCTGACTAAAAGAACCAAAATCTTCTGTGCTACCATTACACAACAGACCAATCCGTGAATGTGGGTGCAAAATTAAGGCTTTTAACAAAACGATGCAAGCACCTCGACAAAAAAAAGTTATTTTTTTTCAACAACTTAAATTTTCGCAAAATTCAACTCCAAATTTTATAGACCTAAAATTAGCTTTCAATTAATTTTTGGGTAATTATCCTAAAAAAATCCAAAAAATATTTGACTGTTTGAGTTTTATACATAATTTTACGGTGTTTTACTCCTACTTGTCTATACAAGTGGCATTCAGAGATTTTCAATATTAAATTAATAAAGATTTTCTCCCTGCCAAACACAGGGTAATTCATCATAGGTTAAAGTATTTTCGTCACGGAAAGGCATTCGGGAGTCCTGAATGTCTTTTTTTTAACCCCTATCCCCTAAAGGGGTATTTGTAGCATCTAAAACTCCCCTCTGGGGTTGGGGGCTTATAGTTTATGAAGACACCTCTTTACCGACAAATACAAGCAAGCCTAAAAGAAAAAATCACTTCGGGCTTTTATCCTGAAGGAGGGCTAATCCCTTCTGAAAACGACCTATGCACCGAATTTAATGCCACCCGCATGACTGTCAGGCAGGCTCTCAACGAACTGGTCAAAGAAGGTTATATCACACGTCAGCACGGCAAAGGTAGTATTGTTTCAGCAATTCGTAAATCGCTTGGGTTATTGTCACTGAAAGGCTGGACAGAAGTCGTCGGGGCAAGCGATAGACACGGTAAAACGGTTATTCTCGAAAATCCAAATATCAAAAAAATAGAAGAGCCGATTTTTAAACACCTACTTGATGTAGAATCACACGCCGAATTCATTTTTTTGAAAAGGCTGCGTTTTGTAGAAGATACCCCCGTGATGCTCGAAGAGACTTACATCCCGAATGAAGAACTGCCCAACTTCACCACTGAGCCTTTTGTAGAAGGTTCTCTTTTCAGAACGCTATTTATGAAATATCAGATTGACGTAAACGGTATGACCCAAGAAGTACGGGCAATTAGTGCAGATAAAGCAGTAGCAAACCTATTGAAATTAAAAGTAAAATCGCCAGTTTTGCATATCCTAAGAAGATATAGTACATCAAAAGAAGGCTTTTATCTATATAGCTCTATTTATTGTGATACCGAAAAATTTGCGATAAGTAGTTTTAACTAAGTAAAACCCCTAACCCCAAAGGGGTACTTTATAAACCTATTAAAACACCCCCCACTGGGGTTGGGGGTTAAAGATATGAACAAAATTAAAGTAGCCGTAGTTGGAACGGGTTTTATCGGGCCTGCACACATTGAGGCTCTACGACGTTTACCAAACATCGAAGTTACAGCACTTTGCGAGGCCAATATCGAATTGGCAACCGAAAAAGCGAAGCAATTGGGAATCGAGCGTCCGTGTTTGTTTGACGACATGCTCAAGATGGAAGACATCACGGCAGTACACGTTTGTACGCCAAACTTCTTGCATTATTCGCAGTCGAAAGCGGCTTTATTGGCTGGCAAGCACGTTATTTGTGAAAAACCTTTGGCTACCAAAATCGAAGAAGCCGAAGAGCTGGTGAGCCTTGCAGCTCAAACTGGATTGGTCAATGCTGTTCATTTCAATCTACGTTATTATCCGATGGTTCGTCAGATGCGTACCATGCGTGAGAAAGGTGATTTAGGCGAAATCTACTCGATTTTAGGCTCATACTTACAAGATTGGTTGTTTTTACAAACAGATTATAACTGGCGTTTGGAGCCAGATAAATCGGGAGACTCTCGTGCAATTGCCGATATTGGCTCGCACCTCTTGGATGCTACCGAATACATCACAGGCTTGAAAGTTGTTGAGGTAATGGCCGATTTCAATACGGTTCACAAAACTCGTTTGAAGCCATTGAAACCAATCGAAACGTATTCGGGCAAAATGCTCACTGCCGACGACTACGCCGAAGTACCTATCAATACCGAAGACCACGCAACGGTTCTTTTGCGTTTTGATAATGGCAACAAAGGTAGCGTAAC
>JALOLV010000256.1 GCA_025455785.1 Spirosomataceae bacterium
TTCATGTGAACGGTGCAGGCTCCGCACTGGGCCATTCCACAGCCATATTTAGTGCCACAAAGATTGAGATTATCTCTCAAAACCCAAAGAAGTGGCGTATCTTCGGCAACATCAACGGTTTTTTTCTGACCATTGACCGTAAGTGTATAATTAGGCATGTTTGGTTGAATTTATTTGCAATGTTAGATTTTATTAACTATTTGATATTCAACAAAATAACGATAAATATCAGAATAAGAACGACACCAATCAATATTTCTTTTGTCGTTTTAGACAAAAACTAAAAATCTGACGATTTGTTTTCTCAATACCCAACCATCGCTAAGGTTTTGCGGATGGCTTCCATGTTTATTTTGAGAGCCTGATTATCTTCCATGTCGTTCAGTACTTGATTGAATGGTTCGGTACGGATTGGTCCGTCGTAGCCAATATCTATCAAAGCCTGCATAAAATCCTTGATTTTGATGACTCCCGTAGCCATCGGCAGTTCACGTTTGCCATCTTGCTGCTCGACTCGGGTGAAGCCGCTTCGAGCATCGTTTATATCAACAACTACTACGTCTTCGGGTTTGAATGTCCGAAGGTCATCAATAGTATCGCCGGCACAATACCAGTGAAATGAATCCAGCACAAAACCTACGTTACTTTCGCCGATTTCGTTTATCAATTCTTTTCCTTCTTTGAGAGAACCAATAAACGGATAGCGGTATTGGGTCATGAGCGTTCGCATACCCAAATATTCTAAACCAAGCCTTATGCCGTGGTCTTTCATCACTTTGGCACATTCGCCGAGGCGATACGCCATTTGCTTCATGTTTTCGTTGTAGGTCAGTTCGTCGTGCGATGAGATTATCCACGTATTGATACGCGTAGCCTCCATTTTTTCCATCGTCTGCACAAACTTCTTCAATCCTTTGAAATCATCGTTGAATTTTGTTTTGCTTTGGCGGTATTCGACAGGGATATTGGTAGAATCCCAAATGAGACTATTGGCTTTTGCTTTGGCGACGACATCGGCGATTTGTGAATCGCTCATTTTCATCGCTTCATTTACGTAAGGACTTACGCCCTCGTAGCCGCTTTTACACCGATGATGCCCGGGTTTAAGGCAATTTTGAACTTACGCTCAGGAGGTTTTTGTGAGAAAGCACTAAAGCCAGTACTGGTTGCTACCAAGGTACTGGCTGTGGTTTTTACGAAATGTCTTCTATTCATCTTTGATAGGGTTGAAAATACTCCCTAAGTTACAGAAATGTGGATGAATAGCAATTGACATGTTATTTCTTTACAACAAAATTTGCTTTGCCACTGCCCATCAAACCACCATAAGCCAGCCCTTCTATGTGTACTCGCATGGTGGTTTCGGCATCGGTGTTGAAGAATGATACCTTTGCTTTACCGTCTTTATCGGTTTTGACGACTGGCGACCAAAAGACTGTTGAGCGATAGTCTGGTCGGACGTTTTCGGGTAGGTCTTGGTCATACTTAGGGACATAAAACTCTTTGGCAGTGTAATAGCCTAAAAACGGCTGAGATTTAACACCCATAGCTTCGTCTTTGGTCCAATCGTAATTTCTGTTTCCACGCTTAGTCAATACCGAAATCACGCCATTGGCACCTTGTGAACCGTACATTGAGGTCGTTGCGGCACTTTTGAGGACGTCAATTTTTTCGACATCGAAAACATTTATCGAAAGCAACGTTTCTTTGACGACTGGCACACCATCGAGCAAAAACAACGGCTCGGTACTTAGTGAAATTGAGTTAATGCCACGAATCTGAATCGAAGGATTCATGGGGTCTCCCGAAACTTGCACACCCGCTACACGCCCTCGAATCAAATCAAAAATCGAAACAGCCCCGTAAGTATTATCAACATTGATACTGGCATCGGCACGTGAATACAGCACTCTTGTATCTTGCTCGTTTTCTCTCTTTTTGGCTTTTACTAATACTTCGCCAAGCATGATGGCTTTCTCAAAAAGTAGCTTCTTTTCAAGTTCTAAGGCATCACGCGTACGTTTGAAATATTCGGCGAGTTCGTTGGCGTCTATTTCTACGACGCCGTAAGGAATCTTCACAATTCTAAACTTCGGCGTATTAGGTTTGGCAAAAATAATCTTCGTATTACGGTTGTTTTTACCCGCAACGGCTTGTACCAAAACATTACAGGAATCTTTGAAATCAAGACCATAAAATATAAAACTTCCATCTTTATTGGCATCGCCCATCAAAAACTGTCGGGTACTATCTGCTCCAGAAATCATCATGGTGAGTGCCACGGTTTTTTCAAATGCTTTTTCGTTCTGACGAACCACCTCGCCGCTGATTGTTAGGCCTTGTTCCAAAAAATAAGTTGGCTTAGGTAGTGTTTCTTGCATTACTTTATTCCACGTAAACCTTCGCCAGCCTTGGGTCATCATCAAAATATCGAGGTGATAAGCCGCATTTTTATTGGTTTTATCGAAATAATAGCCCGGCGATTCGATTTTACCTTTGACATCCGAACTTAATAATAAATTGGTCAGAATCGTTTCGTCGAGCGGAGCATCAACAACCTGTTTTTCGTCGAGAACAGATAAAGAAAAATTGCCTTCCACTGGCTTTCCTTCGTTGTCTTTTACTTCAATATCAAGACTGACTTTATCACGAGTACGGTAAGATTGCCTATTGGGTTTTACACTGAATGTTAATCCTTTTGTTGGTTCAATAAACGCCACTCGCTCGCATCGGGGTTTAAGGGTTTCGTCGAAAAGAGTAAATTGAACAACACCCGCAGCAAATTTCTCTCTCGGAATGCTGATAAAGGCACTCTTTTTACCAACTGGTGTTTGCCCTGCATAAAGAACCACCCCTCTCGATTGCCCAATCAAAATCATCTTGGCGTTTGGGTTCTGAATATTATTCGCTACGTAAACTTTTATCAAAGTTTTGTTTGATGTATTATCGACGGTCAGTGTATAGCCTTCTTTCTGAGCTGTCGGCAAATCAATACGCTTGGTGTAAATGCTCTGGTATTTGATAACCGCTTGATATTTTTTGCCAGCTTCGGGTTTTAGTCTAAAAGTACCCATGCCGAGATGCTCACTTTGAAAACTAACAATCGTATCGCCCTCTTCGGTGAGTATATCGCCAGCTATCTCGATACCTTTGCCAGAGGCGTCTGTAACCTTAAAACCCACGCGGCTATCTAACCCTTCAATGAGGCTACCTCCTTCTGGAAAAACCTGAAAATCAACGTCTTTAGCGTTCAGCGTAGGCGGGGCCTCGTCTTTGATACTATACACCTTAAAATCTTTTGTAAATACCATATCATCGCCAAAATTGAGCATCCAATTGGTATAAGCTCTTAGCTGATAATAGCCCGACCGCAGGGTATCACTCAATCGAAAATCACCATAACCAAAGCCGTGGTCTAATTTAATGATTCGCTTTTCAATTAATTTACCTGCCTGATTATCAACGAGTTCTACATACAGCGGTACACTTACCGTATCGGGATGGTTGGTCATTCCCTCAACCAAATAAGCCTTAAACCAAATCGTTTCGCCAGCGATGTAATAGGGTTTATCGGTATGTAAATAAGCTTTTTCTTGCGGATACTCTAAATTATACTTGTCGAGTTGGTCGATGATTTTTTTGAGGAGTTCGTCATCATTTACAAAGGCAAAGAATGTGGCAGTGCTGCAAAGCAGTAGAGTAAGGAGTTTTTTCATAAATTAAAATTGATAAGGTTTGTGGTGTTTCAATAAAAATTCAGGGTAACCTACTAATGAATTGATTTAACGTCCTGCAATCATACTATTTTTTTTAATAGTTTTACAGTTTTCTATGTTAATTAACGTTATTCAAACAATATTTTGTGTTAAAATACTAATTTTTTAATGAAGAAACTGATTCTATTCCTTTCGATTACCTCTCTTAACTTTGCCCAAGCCCAAAACTGGCAATACGTTTCGAGTACCGATGGTAAGATTCCGTTGCCATGGAAAGCTACCCAACAGACGGCATCGCTCGTTGTTGATATCGATAAAGACGGTATCGATGATTTTGTGATGGCAAACCGAACCGATAAACCCTCATTGGTTTGGTACAAATTTGAGCGTTCGATTGGCTGGCGAGAGTTTGCCATCGACAAAGAAATCAAAACTATTGAAGCTGGAGGGACATCCTACGATGTAGATGGCGACGGCGACAAAGATTTGGTTTTTGGCGGAGATTACCAGAGCAATAAAATTTGGTGGTGGGAGAACCCCTACCCGTATTATAACCCAAATGTGCCGTGGAACACCCACGAAATCAAAGTCGATGGAGCAACCCAGCACCACGATTTAGCTTTTGGCGATTTTAAACAAACTGGCAAAGCCCAATTGGCTTTTTGGAATCAAGGGTCAAAAACCCTTTTCGTCGCCCCAATTCCCGAAAGTCCACGAGGTAAAACATGGGCTTACGAGCCTGTTTTTGTAGCCAATAACGAAACTAAAAACTGGTATGCAGAAGGCTGCACCGCTGCCGATGTCGATGGCGATGGTTTCACGGATTTAGTTGCGGGTAATTATTGGTTTAAGTATCAAGATGGTAAATTTAATCCTACGAAATTTGGCGTAGATGGTGGTAGAGTTGTTGCTACTAAATTTAGAGCAGGTAAAAAAACGCAAATTGTGGTATCGCCCGGCGATGGAAAAGGACGTCTGATGATTTATGAATGTACCGGAAGTGCCGAAGTACCCGAAAACTGGAAAGGGCGTGATTTGATTGGTCGTGAACTCATCCACGGACATACACTCGAAGCAGCAGATATTAATGACGATGGTAATCTTGATATTTTTGTGGCCGAAATGGCAAAATGGAATGAAAAGAAAACAGAACCCGATAACCCGAATGCCGAAGCGTTTATTTTGTACGGAGACGGAAAGGGCGGATTTGAAAAGACAGTTTTTAAGAAAGGTTTTGATTTTCACGAAGGGCGAATTGGCGATATTGATGGCGATGGCGATTTAGACATCCTCTCAAAACCGTATAATTGGAACGCTCCGAGGTTAGATGTTTGGCTACAAAATGGTACTTCCGAAAAACAACCAAAAATTGGCCCGACCTTAGAAAAACGCTTCGGACTTGAGCTTTATAGTTTGAGAGATTATCTCAAAACCGATGTGCCGGGTACTTTGGCGTATGTAAAGAGTCTTGGTATCACCGAGGTCGAAGTAGCAGGATTCTACGGTTACAAACCAGCTGATTTTAAAACCGAACTCGATAAGGCAGGGCTAACCCCTTACAGTTATCTCGGCGATTACAATGACTTTAAAGACAGCCTAAAAAAGATTATCGGTATTGCAAAAGCCCTGAATATTAAGTATGTAGGCACGGCTTGGATTCCGCATAAGCCTAATCAATTTGATAAAGCCGACGCCGATAAAGCCATTGCGGTCTTCAATAAAGCAGGTAAAGAATTAGCCAAAGAGGGGCTTCATTTCTTTTATCATTGCCACGGATACGAGTTTAAGCCAACCCCCGAAGGCACGCTGTTTGATTATATAATTCAGAAAACCGACCCTACCAATGTGAGCTTTGAGGCCGATATTTACTGGGTTTTTCATGGCGGGCAAGACCCCGCATTGCTACTAAAAAAGCATAAAGGGCGATTCGTAGCAATTCATCTCAAAGACATGAAAGTTGGGCAAGAAACGGGCGAGCTTTCGGGTAGCACACCACTGACTTCAGACGTCGCCATTGGTACAGGACAAATAGATTTTCGGAGGGTGATTCGTGCAGCAATGCAATCGGGGGTCAGGTATTTTTATATCGAAGACGAAAACGCCGAAGTGAAAGAGCATTTGCCAGTTTCGTTGCGATATTTGAAGAATTTACGATGATA
>JALOLV010000024.1 GCA_025455785.1 Spirosomataceae bacterium
GATAGTCAGGGCGAAACCGACGAAGAATCTTTGCAGATTAAGGTCATTAATGTTACAAAAAAGAAATAATTCTCCATTAAATCTTACTCGGTAAAATGCCAAATTTTGCCATAAAAGCCGACGAAAAACGCCCGATACTTTGATAACCCACCCGATTGGCGATTTGCGAAATCGTGAATTTTTTGGAGAGCAGTAGTCTCTGGGCTAAATCCATTTTATAATTTAGGAAATATTGATGCGGTGGCTCACCAAAAAGTAGTTTAAAGATTTTCTTGAATTTGGTCGGACACATCGAAGCCATCGAAGACCATTCTTCTATCGAATACGAATCATGGCTGAAATCATCTTTTTTTACCTCGTATTTTTCTAAAAGCATTATACTTTTGAGGTCATTTTCGGATACTTTTGCTTTTTCTTGCTCAAAAGTCTTCACTGTTTTTATGACCTGATTTACCAAAGCATAGATTAGACTTTGTTGTGTGATTTTGTAAAGTAAATGGTTTTGGTTCAATTCAAAAATCTGATTGAAATACCGAAATGCATTGTATGTAAAAGCCATATTTTGGTTTGGCATCACACCCAAATCCTGAAAATTTTTATTGAATCCTAAAACGATGATTTGAGCGTGCGTTGTGGGTAATATAGTAAATTGATTGTAGGTCGAAATCCACTTGCTGTCTTTGTCCTTGCGTCTTGATTCGGTCTCAATACAGGCAATTGGCTTGCTTTGCGAATTTTGAGAATTAAAACAAATTCGGATACCGTCGTTATAGGTTTTGAACTGTAGAATTATGACCGATAAAAGATGTGAAATTTGGTGATAACAAATTGAGCCGCAGCAATCGGACGTATCGAATTCAATAACCGATGCGGGCAAAATATGCTTCTCTTTGATTTTGAGCTGTTGCTGCAAAACCTTGTTTTTCTCGAATTGCTGAAATTCAAGATTAATGTTGAGCGTTGTGAAAATCGTTTGGGTAGGATTAGGCATAAAATTTCAGATAAAAATCTACTGAAAATCCCGCAAAATAAATACCATTCGTCCCAACAAATTGAAAAAGTTAGCAAGCGGATACATTTATCGATTTATCAAAAATTTACCTTTAAATAATTTTTAGAATTTGTCAGATAATTAACGATTAATACAGAATAATCACGTTTCCGCTGTATGTTTTTTTAGAGGTAATGATTTTGTAGAGATAGCTACCCACTTCTAAAAGTCGGCCTTGTGAATCTCGGCCATCCCACGGAGTAGGATAACTAACCGACCTGTAAACGGTATTGCCCCAACGATTGATTACCTGCACGATACAGTCAGGGTATTGCTCTACGTGGCGAATAACCCAAGTGTCGTTTTCGGTGTCGTTATTCGGAGTAAAAGCATTGGGAATCAGTAGTTTATTTAAGACCTCGACCGCTACTTCATCTTCGGATGGGCAGCCGTTGGCATCTTTTGCTGTGAGTTTATAAGTTGTATTTTCGGTAGGATAAATGGTAGGATTCAGCGTGTTGGCGTTTTTCATATTCGTATTCGGTGTCCATTCAAAAACAACTCCCAAATCGCTTTTACCTTGCAAAATCAGTGCGTCTCCTTCTAAAACAGTGGTGTCTTTACCTGCATCTACCTTAAATGAACTCATCTGATTTGAGGCGATAATATTGAGCGGTTTTAGCGAATGCTCACACCCATTGAGCGAGGCTGTTATGCCGTAATTTCCGCTTTCGGTTACTTGGAGGGTTTCAGAATTTACCCCAACCACACTTCCGTTTTTCTCCCATTTTAAATCGGCATTTGGCGAAGAACTCACTTTTAAATTTGTCGGCAAAGTACTACAATTTTCGACTTTTTCGAGCCAGTCGAGCCTCGGAGAGCCTTTTACGTCTAAATAAGCCTTCGAGCGAGTAGTATAATCATCGCAGTCGGTGGTGCCTTCGATAACCATTTTTACACTTGCCGTAAACGAATAATTGAAGTCTTTTTTGGGTAAATCATAACTAAAGGTTTGTCCAGTTGCCGAAGCCTGCAAGACATTATCTATGTACCATTCAAAACGTGCATTTGGTACGGCTACGCTGGTTTGTATCGTAAAATTAACTTTTGTACCCGCACAAGGATTAACTTTATCGGCTGTAACTCTCAGCACTGGCGGAGCATCGTAATTGCCTCGGTAGGCATTTCCCAAAGCCCCAACAACCGAAAAATTGATTCCGATATTGGTATTTAATGAATTTGGCGGCCAAAAAGCATCGTTGTTTTCTTCGACAATATTGGCTTTGCCGATACAATTGCCTTTACGAGTAAAACTAAAAAGGAGGATTTCTTGCCCAGCGGTGATGTCGAACAGAATCAGGGGAGTTTGGTTATTGATAAAATTGAAAAACAGGTAATCTTTTTCAGGATTTTCGACAGGAGCATCCACTCGGTCGGTGAGTCGCCAACGCATATTTGGGATTCCAGAAGTAAGATTTTCGACAATAAATCGGTTATTTCCTACTCCATGCGGCACGGCAATGCTTATCTGCGAGGTTGTGATTAATGCCCGTGTTCCGGTGTAACTTGTACCTGATTTTGCATAGACTTTGTAGGTTTTGCCGTCGGTATCCAAAGTAAGTTTTAGCTGAACCTGTGCAAAAGTTCGCTCACTAAAAAGAAGTATAAAGATGGAAAGACACCAGTTTTTAACCCACATATTGCGTTTTGACCTAAGTCGTTGAATTGTGGACAATCAAAAAAGATACGAGTTTTTTTGATAAGGCTGATTAATGTCTGGAATGGCAAAAGAATTATCTTTTTTGACTAATTGGCAAAGTTTTTGTTTAAATTATTAATGTTTTGCTCAGTTGCTATTGGACGTGGAAGGTTTCTAATGATTAATCGAACCTTTTTTATGGACAAGAGAGTAAACACTAATAACGAAGACTATGAACTTACCGAAGGTTTTTTTTCGGAGATACTGCTATTGTCTGATGGATTATCGGTAACAAGATACAATATCAAGGCCAACACTTCATTCAAATTCGACAAAAACGATTCGATAAAACTCACCGCCTTGTTCTTTCCGAAGGTTACTCAAAATACAAAGATATTTATCGGAGAAAAAAGCATTTTGCAACATATATATATAATTGATTGTGGTGAATCGCTAAGATTCAATCAAAACATCATTTTTTATTCCTTTGATTTTGATGAAGAATGGTTGAATACCAATCTATCAATCGAGCAGACCGAACTACTCAACGGTTTGTTTGAATTGCCCACAAAAAGCATAGTAGAAGTACCGATTAATATCATAAAAGCAAACGAATTGACTGATTTCTTAGAAAATGATGAACTAAACACAATTTTTGGGTACTTGCATGTATCAAATCAAATTATTTTAGAGATAATAAATGCTTTGTTTATCAAACCCAAAGAAGCCGAACTAAACATAAGTTTGGGCGAGGTCGAACGTCTCTATGGGGTTCGTCAAAAGTTGCTGACGAGCAATACCCCTCCCGAAAATATCGAGCAGCTCGCCATGATTGCTGGCATGAGTACAACTAAGTTTAAAACGAGTTTTAAGAAACTCTTTGGGCAGAGCCCGTATTCGTATTTTTTATCAATTAGGATGAATAAAGCGAAGGATTTAATTGTCAATCATAAAAAAACGGTCTCGGAGGTTTCGGAAGAATTCGGGTACAATCACATCAGTAATTTTACCAAAATTTTTAAGAAATATACCACACAGTTGCCAAGTAAAATCAACGTGCAAAATCAATAGTTCTAAAAGACAAAACCCTTGCGATTATTTACATTTCAGACACAATCGTCAGCGTTTTTTTTGTTTGGATAGAAGTTTGAAAACATTATAAAGTATAGCTTTCCTTATAACAACATGTATCCATTGCTCAAAAAATCAGCAGCGATGAGCTTTTATTGCCGTATAAGAGCCATCTCGTTCATTCTTTTTTGGATGACAACTGCCCTCACATTCGGACAAGTAACATACAAAATAACCCTCGATGCCGATAAGGTTACGTATAGAGTACTGATGAAGTCGGCCCTGACTTACAGTGGCTCACAAGCCAGAATCGGTTCGGCTCAAGTTACGATTGTAGTCCCTCACTCCAATACCAATAAGTTTTTGGTGGGAGACGTCAAGGGCAAATCGGTTACAAATACCAACACTGGGATTACTTCTGAGATGCTTTGGTCTTCGACGCGGGTAGATTCACCGATTGAGAATCCGGGGTTTGCTTATATCTCATTTGGGTTTAATAACAGTGCCAGTCCGATATTGTTTGATATTGCAGCCAATCAAGAAATCGAAATTCTGAGTTTCAAGAATGTCGGGGCTTGCGTTGGGGCAGCATCATTGTTTGAAAACGCAAGCGACCCATTCAAGAGTCCAAACTCCGCCAATTCAAATCCGGGCAATAGTATGTCTATCGCTGGCTTTGGTTTTGGGAATGTTTATCAAGGAAACTACGGCGGTGCGGTAAATTGCCAAGCCACTGCCCCCGACCTTAGGGTTACCCCTTCGGGAGCATCGACGATTACGGTTGGGAGTAATTATTCGCTTACACTGACCGCCGCCAATATCGGCAATGCGGCTTCGAGCGGAACCTATCAGATTCAGACCACACTGCCCTCGGGGGTATCATATATTAGCAATGGTGGAAGCGGTTGGGTTTGCAATAGTACCAGCCAGTCGGGCGGTACAACTTTAGTAACGTGCCAAAATTCGGGGATACTGAATGCCTCGGCAAGTAGTGTGGTTACGCTTACGCTCTCGGCAGCAAATACTTTGGCCAATAATTCGATTGTTACAATAAGTGGTAATATTAGTGGTGGTGGAGATTCTAATGCCTCCAATAATAACTACCTCTGGGGGCCAACGGTTATCAATAGTACAATTCCTGACTTGTCGGCAACAATGACAGGGCAAAGCAATATCACGGCAGGTACTCAGACAAGTTATTCGATAAATTTAAGTAATATCGGTACAGCACCAACTTCGGGTCAGTATTCGATTAGTCTGACTTTACCATCGGGAATCAGCTATAACTCATTTTCGGGAAGTGGATGGAATCTAACCTCGACAATTCAAGGCAACGGTAGTACATTGATAAACGCAACTTCGTCGGCTACTGTCAATGCAGGCGGTAGTGCTGTTCCATTAGTTTTGAATGTTACCCCTTCGGCTTCTTTGGTAGGCGGAAGTTCAGTTTTGTACAGTGGATTTATAGTTGGTGGTGGCGATACATCTCCCAATAACAATAATTTTAGTTTTACATCAAATATATCGGCGGCCCCAAGACCAGTTTTTAATTTAACAATAACTGGCAATAATACAGTTACAGCTGGTAACCAAACTAATATAATATATAATATTACGAATATTGGCAATGCGAGTACTTCGGGGGCGTATAATCTCATAATTACATTGCCGTCGGGAATAACATATAATTCATTTACTGGAACTGGTTGGGCAGTGGCATCAGCCAATCAGGCAAATGGCTCAATTATTCTCACTGCTCAAAGTAATACAGTAATTGCTGCAGGTGGAGCAGTGCCACCACTCACAATAAACGTAACGCCTTCTACATCATTTCCGAATAACACTTTGTTGTCTATCAATAATTCGTTGTCGGGAGGTAGTACTTCGGGCGTTATCAATTCGACATTCAATCTGACAGTTACACGGCCACAATTACCAAATATCGGAATCAATATTAGTGGGGCATCGACTGTCATATCGGGCAATGTAACGACATATACATTTACATTGAATAATACTGGAAATGTTGCTACAAGTGGTGTTTATACAATCACTACTACTTTACCTGCTGGGGTAAATTATAATTCTTTTACTGGAGCAGGCTGGACGGTCAATGCTTCTCCACAAGCCAATGGCACTACAATTATAACAGCTCAGAGCAGTACGATTATCAACGCTGGCGGAAGCGGTACGCCATTGATACTGAATGTAACACCAACTGCCAATCAGAGTACAGTCGTAGTTATCAGCAGTGTTGTTTCGGGAGGTGGGGCATCAGGAAGTAATTCAGCAACCCAAAGTATTACGATTAGCCCTAACTTAGTGCCAGACCTGACAGTTTCGGTGATTGGGCAAAATCCGTTGACGATTGGTGGTAATTCTACATTAACCTACAATATAAATAACATGGGTACTGGCCCGACGAATGGGCAATATTCATTCACAACGACACTGCCGGCGGGTATTTCGTACGCTTCGTTTTCGGGTACTGGCTGGAGCGTTACGGCAACACCCCAAGCCAACGGCACGACAATCATCACGGCTCAAAATAGTACTATCATCAACGCTGGTGGAAGTGCGACACCTTTGATTCTGAATATTGGTGTTGCCAATACGCTAAGTAATAATTCTACATTGACATTTAACACCACAGTTTTTGGGGGTGGCGATACCAATACAAGTAATAATTCTTCAATTTATACGGTAATTGCTACGATA
This sequence comes from Spirosomataceae bacterium, assembly GCA_025455785.1. GTDB lineage: Bacteria > Bacteroidota > Bacteroidia > Cytophagales > Spirosomataceae > JALOLV01. The sequence goes on from JALOLV010000024.1 coordinate 6,480, forward strand.
AATAATAGCATTGCCGATTTGACAGCCGTTATCATTGGGCCATCGACAGTTACGCCAAATACACCAATAAATTATACAATAAATGTATCGAATATCGGAGTAGGAGCAACATCAGGAACGTATTTTTTGAATACAACGATTCCGGCTGGTATGACGTTTAATTCGTTTTCAGGAGGCTCAATGTGGACCTGCCAGAATACGGCACAAAGCAACGGAACTACGCTGGTTTCTTGTCAATCACTTACACCGTTGAGTGCCAATGCTAACGCAACCCCGATTATACTTAATCTTACTCCGGCGAGTAACTTAGCAGGTGGCAGTACACTTACAATTTATACTTTGGTTTCGGGCGGAGGTGATAACAGTAGCTCAAACAACAGTTTTACGTTTACATCTACGGTTAGCACAAACAATAATACAAATAGGCCAGACTTGAAAGTTATCATTTTGGGGCCAACAAATGTGGCTTCGGGAATTGCAACAAATTATTCGTTGAATGTGCAAAATGTCGGAAACGCCACTTCTTACGGGATTTATACTTTGACAACCACTTTGCCTGCTGGCATGACATTTAACTCATTTAGTGGTGGCAATTGGTTTTGTGGAACAACCCCACAAGCCAACAATACAACCCAAGTATTTTGCCAGTCGAGTGTGCCAATTGGGGTAGGAGGCAATGCTTCTTTTTTGATTTTAAACCTTACTACCAATGGTAATTCACAAAATAACTTTACTATCAATACGGTTGTCAATGGTGGCGGCGAAACCAATCAGAACAACAACACAGCCTCATTGACCCTTATGACCTCGTCGTCGGGGAATCCGAGTTTGACTGTAAATATTTCGAGTGCAAATATTGTAACACCGGGAGTTGCGACAAATTACACAATCAATGTTAATAACAATGGAACAAGCCCAACATCGGGTATTTACTACGTAACAACGTACATTCCCGAAGGATTTACATATAATTCATCATCGGGTAATGGTTGGTCTTGCTCGTCGGTCAATCAATCAAACGGAACAACCAAATTGATTTGTCAATCGAGCAATCCAATCGCAATTGGCGGTACTGGCGTACCAATTGTTATGAATCTTACACCTAAAATCTCAAATCCGAATAACACTTTGTTAATTATCAATGCTGATGTGGTAGGCGGAGGCTCAATCAATACAACCACCAATTTCTTTAATTTCTATGCTCAGGTTTTGAGTTCGATTGATTTGGAATTAGGTTTAAGCATCAGCAACAAAACTCCCACAATCGGGCAGGCTATAACCTATACTGTCGTATTGACAAACAAAGGCCCAGCCGTGGCATCCAATGTTAGTGTTTTGGTAAATTTACCCCCTGCATTATCGGGTATTACATTTGGTCAGGTATTCAATGGTAATTCACAACCTGCCAATTTCAATCCGAGTACCGGCTACTGGACGGTGGCATCGTTGGGGGTAAACCAAAGTATTACTCTGACAATTACAGGTACGGTCAATCAGAAAGGTGTTTTCTTTTCAACTGCCGAAATCATGCAAGCCAATATGCCCGATACTGACTCAGTTGCTGGTAATGGCAATGAATTAGAAGATGATTTCGGACGAGTTTGCTTTACTGTACCGATTACGATTTGTGCTGGCGAAAGCTACCAAGTAAATATTCCGAGTACTTATACAAATGTGCAATGGCTGCGAAACGGCACTCCGATTCAGGGAGCTACCTCAAACTCCTACACAATCACACAAGCGGGCAATTATTCGTTTACATCGAACGTGAGCTGTCCGGTCGGTGGATGTTGTGACATCATCGTGCAGCAAGGCACAACCCCAACCATGAGTATTACTCAACCATCGGCTGTTTGTAGCAGTATCAATTTGGCGACAGTTCCTGTCAGAATCAATAACGTGCAAGTTCAGGTCGGATTGACTTATTACAGTTCTCAAGCCAATGCACAAAGTGGGTTGAATCCATTGACCAATACGACGGTCTCTTCAACGGGTACATATTGGGTACGTTATCAAGCATTTGGAGAATGCTCGGTAGTGGGGGCAATTAATGTGAATATTTCGAGCCCAGCCCTGACAGTTTCGACTACATTTAATACATGTTCGGGTTCGTTGCTGAGTACGATTCCGGTATCGGTCAATGGCTTGGCCATAACAACTGGGTTGACGTATTATACCAATCAATCAAATGCACAATTGGCCATAAATCCGCTTACAAATTTGGCGATTAACTCGGCAGGAACCTACTGGATTCGATACCAAACCACCGACGGATGCTTTAGTATTGCAAGCGTAAATGTAACATTGAACGCTACCAGACCGACGATTCCGAATGTGGCAGACCAAACACCACAATGCCCGATTACTACGGTCAATTTGGTGGCGTTGCAGCCAAGTTTGCCTTCGACTGTTGGTGGTACTTTTGAGTGGCACACGGCCAATTCGCCAAGTTCACCGTTGGTTACAAACCCGTCGGCAGTGGGCAGCGGAACATACTATATTTTTGAGAAATCGACCAATCAATGTTACAGTGATGGCGATGCCGTGAAAGTAGTGATTTTAGATTGTTGCAAACCAACGATTTGTGTGCCGTTTACGATTTCAAGAAATTGATTTTGAACGTGTTAATCTATACGTAATCTATTAAATAATTGTGTATTGATTATACAAATCCAACTTTTTAATTAAGTAATATTTCTTGTCATTCTGTGAATCTATGCTTAGGATAGGTTTTGCAGAATGACATTTTTGCATTTATGATTACATCATTCGTATTAATTTTGGAAAATGCTCGAAACAAAAATTGCTGATTTGCATTTTGTATCCGCTTGCTAAGATTACAAGTTTTGGAATGAAAAGTGGCATTCGTTTTGTGCAAATATTGGATTTTTCAATATTTAGCGAAATATAATTATCTTCCTTGTTTTAATACCGCTTACTAAGTTTATGATTGGCACGGCACAATGCTTGTCTGAAATTCTCTGCTAAATAGTCTTTGGGTTTATCCAAATTTTAACAGCCATTGAATCACAAAAAATGTGTCTTTCCATGAGGAATCTATTTACTATCACAACAGCCTTTTTTAGGCTTACGTCAAAATTATTATGCAAGGAAAAGATAAAGGAGTTCCTTAGCTTTTTCTGGAAGACTTTCGTCAAAGTCCATGAAAACCCACAAAATCTATTACCATTTAAACGAAAAAAACGACTTTTTGAGGAATATACCTCAAAGAAGTTATGGTATTATAAATTTCTGCACCAGCGACTCAGTTGGGTGGTCTTTTTTGCATTATTAAGTGTGGAGGGCATTTTTGCTCAATTCCCACTACAAAATGTTACTTGTGCTGGTTGTACGAATACCGCATCGACAGGATACGCCACCGCCGCATTGGCGACAGCAGGAGCAGGAGCAGGTGTAACAACCTATAATCTTGCTCCCGGGACTGTATCAAAGCAGTGTGCTATCGTACAATCTGATGCTAACGGTACACTCGGAATCATTAACCAAATACAGACCAATCAGCCTTCAGGTAACACTACCTGTCTAAGCAACACGGCGGCTTCTCGCAAAGGTAGTTTATATTTGAATAACGGTTCTGGCGGATGTACTGGCTCTGAGATACAAGCCATCAGAAAAGGAACGAATAGTTCTACTTTTAATAACGAATACGTTGGACTCACCCCAAATACAAGTTATGTTTTTGTATTTGAAACAACCGTTCATGGTTCGTGTAACCAATATTCTACATCCTCTATAAGATATTATGGCGGCGTAACTCCGCAATTTACTTTTAATTGCGGTAGTGCTACTGTAAGCGGTTCATTCGCTCCCGGCACTCCCAGCTCTGGAAACTTAGTGGTTCCAATTACTGGTGCAACTGCAGGTGCCACCACTTTCAATGTATCTGGTCCAAATTTTTCGGGTACTCTCTCTACGACCCTGACGGCTGGTCAGTCTTCGGTTACAATTCCGATTTCGTATGACGGAGGCGGTACATCAGGAACACGCACACTGACAATCACCTCACCAACTGGTGGAGGGGTCTGTAGTGCAACAGTATCTGTCTTTACCCCAGTTCTGCAACCCATCATCAATAATATCGCCTTCATGCACGGTGCCGATGATAACAGTGGCGTAGGCACGGGGGTTTCGATATGGGTCTCGAATGGAGATGGTACATTTAAAACCTGCCAGATTTCGGATACCGGTTTCGACCGTGATAATCTAAACTCCGAAACGTTCGGCGACCAAGGCGATGCCCAGACATTCTTCGAAGATGTTACGGGTGATGGTTTGGTTGATATCATTCACGTAACAGAATATAACAATAGGTCAATATTTGTTTACAAAAATCTTGGCACAGGTGTTTGGGAGAAAACACCAATCACAACATCAAATTTCCCAATTTTAACTTCGGGAGTATTCTCAGGTTTATCAGGTTCTGAACAGTCGTGGATAGCCGATGTTGATGGAGATGGTAAAAAAGATTACGTACAGTCGGGGGATGATAAAAAAGTACATGTCTTCAAAGGAAATGGCGATGGTACTTTCTCTATAACTGTTACCACAACAACTCTTACAGGTGGAAACGGAAATAATTCTTCGGGTATATCAACTGTTGAGGTGGCTTTTTTGAGAGATGTCAATAATGATGGTAAAGCAGACTTGATAATGGTTAGTGAAGGTAGTGGCAGAAGCACCTACACTTGGTTGGCTACTTCGGGTGGAAGTTTTGCTACAACACCAGTTTCTACAACAGGCTATCAACAAACGGGTAGCTCTATTTTTGTTGGTTATGGCGGAAACGAAACCTCAGACCTGATTGATGTCAATAGTGATGGTTTATTAGACTATGTTCACGTTAATGAGTTCGATGCTAATAATGACATATTTGTTTACTTAGGCAATGGCGATGGTAGTTTTCAATTGAACTATATCCGTACCGTAATCAATAATCCAGCAGGAACAAGTTTTTCAGTGATTGGCGACAATGCTTCGGAGTTTGGGCAATTTGTTGATGTAACCGCTGACGGCAAAGTTGATTTTGTAACATCACACGATGGTTTAGGAGCTGCCAATAGTGGTATTTTTGTTTATAAAGGCAATGGTGATGGTACTTTTGCCGCAACTCCAGACGTAACAACCTTTGCGAGTTGTGGTGGTGAGTTCCAGACAGGTTCTGATGCAACCGAAACCACTCGAATTGTACCAGTATTTGCATCGGGTGTAACAATCAACGCCAATTGCCGTGTAAATCCCCCTGCCTCAACGGCTTGCGGACCGGGCGGTGTGAGTTCAGGTTTACTTTTATGGCTAAAAGCTGGCGATTTAAGCAGCAAAGCCGATGCTTCTTCTATTGATGCTTGGTCGGATGGCTCTTCGTGGGGAACTGTCGCACAGATTACGCCAACATCAAGACCAACCTATTATAAGACAACACCTGACAAGCTTATCAACTTCAACGAAACCTTGAGTTTTGATGGTGGCGATGAATTGAAGACCGACCAACGTATCTATTGCAATAACTCTCCATACCAACTAATTACAGTTGGTCTCGAAGAAAGAAATAATACAGTAGAGCTTCGCTCAACTCTTGGTGTTGGCTCCGATGGTAATTATCCAGCATTTGATTTACAGACCGACGGTGTAAGCCCAAATGGTTGGAATCCGTGGATGACTGGTTCTTTGCCAGCCGAATGGAATGGTGGTAGTGCGGTTATTAAAAGAAGACAGCCACAGGTATTTTCGTTGGCATCTACCAATGTCAGTACTTCGGCAACCGATAATATTTTGAGTTGGGTAGATGGTTTCAAAGAAATGACCACACTCGATTCTAAACAAAACAATCAAAATGGTAAAGGTATATTCGTTGGTTCGTCGGGTGGTGAGCAATGGGTAGGACGAATCCCAGAGGTGATTATTTATACCAAACAGCTTTCGGATATCGAAATGTATCGTGTGGATTCATACTTAGGAATCAAGTATGGTATCACGATGAATCACAGCTATTATACAAGTGATGGCTCAACCATCATTTGGGATAAAACAGCCAACGCTACCTATCATAATGATGTGTTTGGTATTGGTCGTGAAGATTGCCAAGGGCTGAACCAAAAGCAATCAATGACTTCAGAGGATACATTCCAACCAATTATCTCAACTACTGGTTTTGAAGCAACTAATAAAGACAACGGTGTTAGTTTGGCAAATGCGTCTTTCGAGATGTCGGGTTCTGACAACGGTGCAACCACATTCGGAACACCTTTCGTATTTGGTACAATGAATAACCGTATCACACGTGTTTGGAAAATTCAAGAAACGGGTACGGTAGGCGATGTGAAAGTAGCTATCAGAAAATCAAGTTTTTCAGGCAATGCGATTCAACTAAACCTACTTCGTAGTACAGATGCCGTATTTAATGGTTCAGATACCATGATTCCGATGACAGTCGAAAATATCGCTGGCGTTGAATATTATACTGCTACAATCAACTTTAATAATAATGACCACTATACATTTGGTGCTTACATAGTATCGCCGGGTTGTGTAGCTGCAAACCTTACAGCATGGTACAAAGCCGATGCTGGTGTTACAGGTACAACGGCTGTAACTAAGTGGGCAGATAACGTAAATGGTTATGATGTAATACAAGCAACAACGGGGCAAGAACCAGCGTTTAACGCAGGAGCTTCGGCTACAATGAACTATAATCCATACCTTGTGTTCGATGGTATAAATGACCATTTAGAGTACAAAGATGGACGTTTTATGAGTACCACAAGTCCGGGTACTTTGTTTGGTGCTGCAACCAACGAACTCAATGCAGGATACGAAAACCTTGCCGTTTTGGGTATTGATAACCCACACATGGGTACACTTGCAGACCAACAAATCATGTGGATGAATGGGTCTGCACCTGTTCGTATCGACCATCCGACATTATTGCAGAAGGATTTTTCTACAATTTATGGGTACTTCTGGAATTCGGGTACAAATGCAGGTAGTGGTTTAAGACAAAACGGTAATGAGTTTTATGATGCTACAACCGATGCCACAATTGTAGGTAATGGCGGTACGGCAGATGGGATGTTTACAATAGGTGGCTGGGAAGCAGTAGAGATTTGGACAGGTAATATCGCAGAGATTGTCTTGTATGATAGAAACTTAACCACTGCCGAAAAAGACCGTGTAGATACTTATTTAGCTATCAAGTACGGTAGTACTCTCTCTCACAACTATTTAATGGGAGACGGTACAAATATCTACAATGCCAATGGTGGTACGGCAACAGATTATGACTCAAATATATTTGGTATTGGGCGTGATGATTGCCAAGGACTAATCCAAAAGCAATCTACTTCTACGACAGATAATTTTGTAAAGTTAAGTTTAGGCTCATTAGAAGCTTCAAATGCAGCAAATACAAGCACATTTACAGCAGATAAAAGTTTTGAAGTAATCGGTGATAACGGAGCTGCAAAAAGTTACGCAATTGCCTATACTCCTACATCATTTACTCCTGCGGCTCCATTCTATCGGATGAGTCGTGTCTGGAAAGTAGATGAAACAGGCACCATCGGCACAGTTCGTATTTCTGTTTCGGCAGGACCAACAAGATTATTAGTCAATGGTTCGGATACCTTCGGTGTTGGTACGCAAGAAATCGCTCTCACACCTGATGGAAACGGAAATGTATATGCCGATGTAAACTTTACAGACGGCCAGTTTTTTACTTTTGGCACTGAAATAGTAGCCCCGGGTTGTGTGGTAAATGGCCTTCAAGTCTGGTTAAAAGCAGATGAAGGAGTTAATGAAGAATGTAATCTTGTTGCCAACGGAGATTTCTCAGTAGCAAGTTTAGGTAGCTGGACAAACTCTGGTGGTTGGTTTGATGGTGGTGGTTTTGCAAATATCATTAATGATAACGCAACCACTGCATTAGTACTCAAACAAACTATTTCAGGACTTAACTCAACCCCAACGGCTGGTCAAATAAAATTAGCATTTGATGTAAGAAGCCAAACGGTTGGCGGAACATCAAACTTAGAAATCTGGCTTGGTGGAACAAAATACGCTACATATACTAATGCTTCGGGTACAATCACTGGTACTGCCAGCAATGGTGCAACATTGAGCGTAACCGCACTCACCAATTTGGTTTGGGCAACAAATGTAAACTTGACAATTCCTTGGACAAGCCAGCCCAATGCCGCAGATTTAGAATTTAGATTTACATCTGGTGTCAGTGATTTTGCATTAGATAATATTAAAATTATTTCAAATAATTGTGTGCTTGCCGATGGTACAAATATTACAAGTTGGGCTGACCAATCGGGTAATGGCAAAATGCACACACAATCAAATACATCATTCCAACCTAAATATAAGGCAAGTAGTGGTTTCAACTTCCAACCATCCATAACATTTGATGGCTTAGATGTGCTTACAACCGATGCTTTTGCAACAGGCAACGAGGCAATTCACGTCTTCGCAATGGCCAAAGTAGGCGATAATGGCTGGCGTTCGATATACGGTTTTGGGCGTGATAGAACCCACGTACAGTGGCTCTCTACTAAACCATCAGTTTGGGTCGATGGCAATCAAACCCCATCAACAGCCCTCGGGATAGACTACGGGGTTTCATCATTCTTGATGCCAAAAGATGGTACACAACGTACCATCAACTGGAATGGTACAGTAGGTAATATCACCGGTACCAATAACTATGTCTATAACTCTAATAAAATGGGTGTAGGCTCAGACGTTGATAATGCCGGAACTGGCCTTAGCGAAAACTTCCTCGGAGATATTGCAGAGGTAATTATCTACAAAACTGGTACTCCAACTACTCTTGGGGGTACTATGGGCAATACCGATATTCAGAAAATTGAGAGTTATTTAGCACTCCGTTACGGTATGACACTCTCACGGAACTACCTCTCAGGTGGTGGAGCAACAGTCTATAATGTTTCTACCTACGGAAACAACATAGCTGGTATTGGACGTGATGATTGCCAAGGATTACATCAAAAACAAGCACGTTCATATACAAGCGGTATCGTTACGATGGGTATTGATGGGCAGATAGCTGCAAGTCAGACTGCTAATACTGGCTCGATTGATAACAACGCCTCGTTTATCGTTTGGGGCGACGATAACGCCACTGGTACAATGGCATTCCCGACGGGGCCTTCGGCTTGTCCGCCACCTCCGAGCAATGATAAACGCTTGGTACGCGTTTGGAAAGTTACTGAGACTGGTACTGTTGAATCTACAAAAGTAAGATTCGATGCTTCTGGATTTGGATTTAATAATGCAATGCCAGTATATATGTTGGTTTCGACCACGGCAGCATTTACAAACTATCAGTCAATCCCGATGACGAGTGCAGGTGGGGCAATTTTTGAGGTAAATTATGACTTCTCTTCAAATGCCAACACCTTTATCACATTCTCTGGCAATACAACACCACTAACAAACCTTTGTACTGGTGGTAGTAAAACTTTAAACTGGTTGTCGTTTTCGCCATTCGATTGGTGGCAATGGGGAACTCGTAATAAAACTTACGATTTAGGCAATGGACAGTCTGCGAAGGTGTCGATTATTGACCCTAACAACGTGATTCTTTACAAGGCATCACCAGCACCATTCCCTTGGTATCCTGTAAACTACGGAAACTACCTATACATCCCACGTTATGATGACCAACCAACTGCGATGATTACAACAAAAATCGAATTGGTAAATACATCGGGTTTAACAACCAAGCAACCAGCTCAGTCAGTTGATTTCAAATTGAAAGACATTGATGGATGGGTTTGGGGCAAAGACGTTGTGAATGTGTATGGAAAATTAAATGGGGCAACTATTTATCCAAAAATTACTTTAAATAAATGGACAAATATTACACTTTCGGGTACGAACAATAACATAGGAACTGGCTCAATTTGGCCTTGGGACTGGACAACACTCGGTGATGCCTACGTGAACTTCGATTCTCCGATTGATGAAATTTATGTCGAATACACTAAGAACAACGCACTCTTCCCAACATGGAAGAAGTTTAATGACTTAGCCATTGGGCATATCAATGTTACTTGCGGAACACCAGTTCCTGAGGTAATAACGCCTGATAATGTTTATCTCTACAAAGAAGCATCTCCAAAAACTGTTCGTCAAGGCGAGCCAGTAACCTACAAGTTTACTTTACAAAACTTGAATTGTGATGCTAAAACTATAAACTTGAGCGACGTCTTACCGGCAGGTCTTACGTGGAAAGATAGCACATTGGCTACATCTCTAACAATCGGAACAACAAATGCTTATGGAAATACAGTTGCGTTGAATTTGACAAACATTACTGTTCCGGCTGGTACATCATACATTTATGCCGAGGCCGTGCCAACAACCACTGGTGTAATTAATAATCAGGCTTCATTTATTGTAAATGGTAATACTTATCAGTCTGATGAGCCATTTATAGCAGGCAGTGCAAACCCAACTCCTGTAACAGTAGTAGCGGCTACAAAAGCAAATATGACTATTACGAAAGCTGTTGATAAAACACAAGTGCAAGAAAGTGGCGTAATTAAATATACATTTACTCTGACAAACAACGAAGCAACCCCAATGACGGTCTTCTTCGAGGATAACCTCGATAAAGATGCTACATATGTTGCAAGTTCGTTGAGTTCGCTTTCGGCAAGCAGCACTACGCCACAAGTAAGTACGTATGCTGGAGCAAATAGCATTACAATTCGTGATTTGACAATTCCAGCTAATGGAAATCTGAGTTTTACGATTGATGTAGATGCCAATGCCACAGCCGTAGGAGATACGATACGGAATATAGCTAAAATGACCGTAGATGCCTCCGAATTACAAACAACCTTTACATCGAACCAAGTAGCTACCAAAGTAAATGGTGATACCGATGGTGATGGTGTGCCAGATAGTGCAGATTTAGATGATGATAATGATGGTATTTTGGATACGGTTGAAAGTTCATGTGGAAATTCCAATACAGTTTATGCTCAAGACTTAACGGGTACGGTATATACAGGTTTTGGCACTGATGGAGGATATTTTGATATTAAATATACTCTTCAAAGTGGAACGGCTGTACCTTCTCTCGGAAGCTCTTTTATGGTTAGAGTAAATTACTCTGATTTTACGAATAACTTCGGAGCTGACAATAAGTGGGAAGGAGCAACATCATTAACAACTTATGCAGGTATTAAACCCAATGTAACAACTTTGTTTACTGGTTTACCTTCTACAAATACTACAACAGAGACCCCTTCTGGAAGTAGCTTTGATATAATATTTAATAACCTTATTACGTCAAATGCAATCCAAAAGTTGGGAACATTTAGTATTAATATTGCTCCAGTGCCAAGCCCAGTAGGCTATGAAGTTGTGAGCCAGTCAATAAATATTTTCTCTGACCAAAATGCTGCAAGTTCTAGTAGCTGGTTAAGTGGATTCTATGCACGACCGCAGGTTCAAACTGCTATAAATTCGGTCAATCAATCCTCTACTTTATCATTTACAGCAAGTCATGGTCAGACCTATATTTATGATTATACTGCGTTTTCAAGTTCAGCACCTGCTGGCGTTGCAAATGCAGGAAGAGGTCTAATAGCAGTGAATAATGGTACAATAACATTTAAAGCGTTATGTGATGCTGACAATGATGGAATTGTAAACTCACTCGACCTCGATTCTGACAATGACGGTATTCCAGATAACATTGAAGCACAAACAACCGCAGGCTACATAGCCCCAGGTACGGCAGTAGATGCTCAAGGACGCTTAACTGCTTACGGAACAGGTCTTACGCCAGTCAATACTGATGGAACGGACAATCCAGATTATTTAGATACAGATTCTGATAATGCACAAGGCAATGATACTGCCGAAGCAGGTATTACGCTTGCAGGTACAGATTCAGACGGCGATGGACTTGACAATGCAGTAGATAGCAACGATACAGCCTTCGGACCAGTAAATGCAGGAATAACCAATCCAGCAAGTACGTATCCGAATAACAACGCTTCTCCAGAAGTAAACTATCGTGATAACACCGCATCGTTTATCTTCAATTGTTCTTCTCCGACGTATCCAACACCAGTTGGCGGATTTGTAGCA
>JALOLV010000257.1 GCA_025455785.1 Spirosomataceae bacterium
GACCCTAAGTTTCCGTTTGCTAATCCGCCTTATACCGCTCGTGCATTGGCATATTTAAGTGTTGCACAATACGACGCTTTAGTAGCGGCATGGCATTACAAATATAAGTATAATCGTAAAGCTCCGTCAAAAAACGATGCTTCAGTCTCAACTTTACTACCTGTTTCTGATTTGCCCTCCTATCCTTCCGAAGACGCAGTAGTTGCGGCGGCATCATACACAATTTTAGTGGCGATGTTCCCCGGCGAAGTACCATATTTAGATTCAAAATTAGCCGAATCCAAAAATGCAAGATTATGGGCCGGAATGAACGTACAGAGCGATATTACAGCCGGCGATGCTCTCGGTAAAGCTGTAGCTGGTAAAGTGATGGGGCGTGCCAGAACCGATGGCATGGGTGCATCCAATAATCAAACTCTTACTGCGGGTATGATTGAAGCCGCAAAAAGCCGTGGTATCAAGGAGCCGTGGGTAAGTCAGGAGATTCCGGCTCGTCCGCCAATGCTACCAAACTATGGTGCGGTTTCAACTTGGAATTTCGATAGAAAAACCCTTGAGAGTATCAGACCCAAAATGCCTTATGTTGTGGGGTCTGCTGAGTGGCAAAAAGATTTTGCCGAATTAGAAAAAATCAACAAAGGACTTACCCGTGAGCAACACCGTATCGCAAGTTATTGGTCGGATGGAGTCGGAAGCTACACACCTCCCGGTCACTGGCACCGAGAAGCAGCCAATGCTTGCCACGAAAACAAATATAGCGAAGTAAAAACTGCTCGGACTATGGCCTTAGTTGGTACTGCCTTGATGGATGCTGGGATTGCTTGCTGGGAGACCAAATATTACTATTATACGCCACGTCCGCAACAATTTGGACTAAAAACCTCGATTGGGCTACCTAACTTCCCGTCTTATACATCAGGACATTCAACGTTTTCAGCAGCCGCAGCTACGGTACTCGGAAACATATTTCCGAATAAGGCATCTGAGATGGATACTAAAGCCAAAGAAGCCTCAGAATCAAGAATTTATGGCTTGATTCACTTCCGAATCGACTGCGAACTTGGCTTAGAACATGGTAAAAAAATCGGTCAATACGCCATTGCAAGAGGCAGAGCCGATGGCTCAGGGCTTTAAGTAATTCAAATTATCGGAGAAGTAATTTTTTACTTCTCCGACTCAAAAAATATTCTTCCTCTTTTTAACTGATAACACAAATGAAAAAAACTCTACTTTTAGCAATATTACTTTTAGGAATCTACGAAGGCTACTCGCAAGGCTGTATTGCCGTTCGGCACATGGCCTGTGCGGCTGGTAGAATCAATAATTCTACTACTGCTTTGGGTGAAGGCCAATGGCAATTTACAACGGGCTATCGCTATTTACATTCATACAAACATTTTGTAGGCACAACCGAGCAAAAGCACCGTGTTGAAGAAGGTACTGATGTCAGAAACTGGTCTCACTCCTTTGATTTCGGTCTTTCTTATGCTGTCAATCAGCGGCTTAGTTTTTCGTTGAATGTTCCGTATGTAGATAACGCACGTTCGTCGATGTATGAGCATTACGGAAACTCAGTCGAGGCCAACCCAGAGAGAAAACGTTTCTATACGTATTCGAGAGGTATTGGCGATATGCGTCTTACTTCAACTTATTGGGTGCTGAATCCACTCACTCATTTGAAAGGAAATTTTGCATTGGGTGTAGGTATCAAAGCCCCGACGGGCGATGCCAACGTACAGGGCGACTTCTATAAATTGGATAAAAACAAAAAAGAGTATATCCAGACTGTTAATCCACAAACAAACCTCTCGGTACCAGACCAATACGCAGGGCGTATCGGCTTAAACTATAATTTATTACCAAAACAAGGTTTTGCGGTAAGTTTGGGCGGAAGAATCGAAGGCTTACCAGCAATCGATTTGATTGGCAAAAGCGAAGGCTCACGTAGGCCGGGGTATATCGTTTCGTTTGAGCCGGGTTTAATCTGGATGGATTCACACCATACATTAGCCTTGACAGTACCGTATGCTCTTATTCGTAATCGCATCAAGTCTTGGAGCGACCGCCAAGACCCAGCGGGGCTTCGCCATGGCGATGCCGCCTTTGCCGATTATTTTATATCAGCCACTTATTCATATCGTTTTTGAATTTATCATAGGTTAAGAAACCTCAACACTACATTTTCGATGAAGATGTAGTGTTTTTTTATTTATGATGCCGATACCTAATTGTACTTTCTTGAGATACCTTTAAATCATGGTTTAATACTCAAAACTAAATTCAATCGGTTTAAAAGTGTTAAATTGTAGTATTCAATAATACTTAAATTACGAAGTTATGTCAAGTATTAGCCATTCAAAAACGGATACCATCCCATTGATTCTAAAAAATATATGTTGCAATTTGCCTTTATCGTTGGTATGATTTACCTTCAAATGGCTTCACTGATTTATTAATCAAAATCCGCCAAATTCCCAAAATAGATTTGTTGTAAAATTGTATTTTTTAAATAAATCAATCTTTTGAAATTACACACTTTGGTAATTGAGGTAAACCATTTTCCTGATTACATTCTAATCAGATTTATTAATATTCAACTGTTTAACTCTTAATGACCTCAATTATCAAAAATAGAAATTTAATATTTTTTGCATTTTTTCTAATTATTTCGCTCATTGGTACTACGCTAAAAGCCCAAACTGATGGCTGGATTGAGCTAATCAACGGTAAGGATTTTACGGGTTGGCGTGCCAGCGAAAACCAAGGAACTTGGACTTTGGTAGATGGGATGTTTCAGAACATTGGAAAGCGTTCGCATCTTTGGTATGAAGGCGAGCATCTAAAAGACGGTTTTAAGAATTTTGAGATAGAAGTACAGGTAAAAACCTTTAAATTGGCCAATTCGGGCATTTATTTTCATACCGAACACCAAGAGACCAATTGGCCAAACAAGGGTTTCGAGATTCAGGTGAATAACTCTCACGTAGGCGAGGGAGACTATATCGAAATCAAACGCATGGCGAGTCTTTACGGTACACGAAATGTGTATAAATCATTCGCCAAAGATGACAAATGGATGACCGTCAGGGCGAGAGTCGAGAGCAATCGGGTGCAAATTTGGTGCGATGGCATGAAAACAGTGGATTATATTCAGCCCGAAGTAACGGCCCAAGGAGTAAAAAGACTCAGCAAAGGTACTTTTTGTTTGCAAGGGCATGATATATTGAGCAAAAGTCAATACAGAAGTTTTAAGGTGAGGAGATTGCCCGATGATGCCAAATCGAGCATTGAGGCTCCGCAGTTTGGAGCTTGGTACGATAGCCTGAGAGCCATGCAAGGTCGTCAATTCGGATTCATCGACCTAAATCCTAAAGTTAAATTGAGTGCGACAGCGTTGGCAAATTATGTGTATGCTACGGGTATTAATGCTTCGCTCGTGAAAACTCCTACTACTGTTTCAGAATTCAGCATTGGCAAAAATCTTCCTTTGTTTTTTGGAATAAAAGTTACGAGTAGCAATTTAGGAAATTTAAAAGAATCAAATGCCGATTATGTCATTGGCGAAAGCACCGATTTGGCATCGGCAAAGGCACTACTAAAAAGTGGGAAAATCAATGTTTGGTCGGATAAAGGCAAAGTGCTGAATGCCCAAAATGCCAATGAATTACTGGGCCTTGCCAATCAAAATTCGGTGGCAATTGAGATTGATAACGTAAGTCAAACGCCCTCTGTTGAGGTTTTGAAAATTGCTAAAGCAAAAGGTTTGAAGTTTACCTTTTCGGGGATGATTCCGTTATCGGCAATCGAAAAATCGCAGTACGTTTTTGAGGCAGCAAAAGCTGCTAATCTAAACTATAAAGATTTGTATATTCCGAAATGGTAAAAATGACTTAGTTTTACAAAATCATTTATTCAATCTTACTCATAAACCCCATGAAGAATACAGCAATTGTTTTGGCATTTTGGGCTTTGGTTTCGTGCCAACAAAAATCCGATAAAAAACCCGTCGAAGGTACTTGGAAGCTGCTTTTGGGAACACTCATCGAAAAAGGCGACACAACCGTAACCGATTACACCCAAGGTAAATCATTCATCAAAATCATCAACGACACGCACTTTGCTTTTTTATTGCACGATTTATCGAATGGAAAAGACTCCAGCACGGCGGCGTATTCGTCGGGCGGGGGCAAATACACCTTGGTAGGCTCAGACTACACCGAGCATCTCGAATACTGCACCGATAGAGCTTGGGAAGGCCACGATTTTAGTTTTAAAGTCGAAATAAATGGCGATACGTTGGTACAGAGCGGTGTCGAAAAAATTGAAAAAGAAGGGATAAATCGGATAAATATTGAAAAATACATCCGCTTGAAATGAAGTTACAAAGTTTTGCCAATCGAAATAAATATTCAACCCTAAAACATGAAAAACCTCTACAAAGTCCTTATTTTCTGTTGTTTTGCTACGCAGATTTTCGGACAAAACCCTTTTCCTGAGATGAAATCGGGTGTGATTTCTTGGGATAGCCTAAAAGTGAAATCAGCTGATGGTAAGCACCGAAGACTACTACTGCCGCAATCTTCGACAACTCATTTAAAACTATTTAGCGTACACGCTACAACCCAAGACGCTGGAGCAAAGCCGAATCCGCCGCACCCCAACAAAGACGCCGACGAATTGCTAATCATCAGAGAAGGAAAAATCAAGTTTACGATTGGCAACCAAACCAAAATCATGGAAGCAGGAGATGTTGCGGTGGTTTTGTCGGATGAAATGCACGGTCTCGAAAACGTCGGAGATACCCAAGCCACGTATTATGTCTTTAGGTACCAATCCAGAAATCCGACCGATTTAGAGAGAGGCAAAAAAGCGGGTGGCTCGTTGCTTTTGAAAAAATCAGAATTGACTTTTAAACCCCACGATAAGGGCGGACGCAGAGATTTTTATAATCGTCCGACAACCCAATGTTCGGTTTTTGAGATGCACACAACTGCCCCCAATGCTGGTCTTGAAAGCCACCAACCGCATACACACGCCACCGAAGAAGCCCTCTTGATAACCAAAGGAACTGTAACGATGGTGATTGATTGCAAAATCTACCAAGCCAAAGCGGGCGATTTGGTTTTGCTCAGCTCGAATATTCCTCATGCTTTAATCAATACTTCTGGAACTCAATGCGAATATTTTGCATTTACTTGGAGATAGGTAAAATGTCGAATTTCTCAAATATTGCGAATTCTTCGAATCTGGTATGCAACAACTTCATAACATATTCGTCATTCGAGATATGCGGTTTATTTTATATTTTATCGCTTATTAACAATTCAGCAATTATAATAAACACTTTATTATCTAAATTAAACAAAAATTCAAATGAGAAAAATTACCCTATTTATTGCTGTACTTTTATCGGCGGTTATTACTGCAACTGCACAAGTTCGCACACCTGCGGCAAGCCCTTCGGCAAAATTGGAGCAAGCAGTCGGATTATCAAATATTACGGTAGAATACAGCCGTCCGAGTGCTAAAGGTCGTAAAGTTTACGGCGAATTAGTTCCTTTCGGTGTACTTTCACGTACGGGTGCAAACCAAGGCGTAAAAATTACGTTTAGCGATGATGTAAAAATCGACGGAAAAGACCTTAAAAAAGGGTCTTACAAAATCTTGACAATTGCTGGCGAAAAAGAGTGGAAAGTGGTTTTTCATCCAAATCTTAGCATTAGCATTCCGGGTGGCGATTACAAAGAATCTGACGAAGCATTGCGTATATCGGTTCCGGTAAAGAAATTGGCTGATAAAGTTGAAACCCTCACGATGGATTTCGACCAAATCAAAGACGGTGGTGCTGAGCTTTACCTTGCTTGGGAAAACACAAAAGTTGGCTTTACGATTGATGTAATGACCGACCCTAAAGTAGAAGCGAGCATCAAACAAGTAATGGCTGGGCCATCGGCTGGCGATTATCTCGCGGCGGCTTCGTACTACGCAAACTCAGGAAAAGACATCAATAAGGCATTAGAATGGGCTAAAAAAGGTGTTGATATGGGTGCAAACCAATTCTGGAACCTACGTCAGTACAGCTTAATCTTGGCAAAAGCTGGTAAATATGCCGATGCAATTGCTACTGCAAAAGAATCTTTGAAAAAAGCAACCGAAGCAAAAAACAACGATTATATCAAAATGAACAACGATTCGATTGCTGAATGGAGCAAGAAGTAATTTTGGCAATTAATCCCGTAAATTATATTTTTTTTTGTAAATTTACGGGATTAATTACAGATGAATGATTCAAAGAACACTCGAAAATCAGGTAATATTTGGATTGAGTTTTCAGCCAGCTATTGCCATTTTAGGGCCTCGACAAGTCGGCAAAACAACATTTGTCAAATATTTACAAGAAAAAATAGAGAAACCTACCGTCTATTTTGATTTAGAGCGGAGTAGTGATTGGGCAAAGTTTCAGTATGACCGAACACAGTTCTTAGAGAGTTTGAGTGATAAATTGGTGATTCTTGATGAGATTCAACGTTTACCCGAGCTATTTAAAGATTTAAGAGGGTTAATTGACCAAAATAGGGTACCTGCACGATTTATTTTACTTGGTTCTGCATCGTTTGTATTACTTAAAAATACCTCAGAATCTCTAACAGGAAGGATAGCATACTTTGAAATGACTCCTTTCACATCGGTAGAGGTTCTACCACACCAACTTCAAAAACATTGGATTGAAGGAGGATTCCCAAACGCATTTCTGGCAAATACACACGAAGAACAACAAAAGTGGTTTGAAGATTTTGTACGGTCATATTTAGAGCGTGATTTGCCTCAACTCGGTTTAAATGCGTCACCAATTCAAACCCGACGACTCTTAATGATGATTGCAAGTATGCAGGGGCAGTTACTCAATCAAAGTAGTTTGGCCAACTCTCTTGGGGTACGTAATTATTTATTGAATCAGTATTTAGACTTTTTTGAGCAATCTTTTTTGATAAGACGATTACAGCCGTACTATACTAATATCGGAAAAAGATTAACTAAAACACCCAAAATTTATATCAGAGATAGTGGCTTGGTTCATCATCTTTTGGGCATTCATAATCATGAATCATTATTAGGGCATTATATTGCTGGGAGTTCTTGGGAGGGCTATGTAATTGAGCAAATAATTAGCCAGTTGAGTTATCAGCAAATACCATTCTTTTACCGAACTGCCGATGGTTCTGAATTAGATTTAATTATAGAACAAAATCTTGAAATTAGATTGGCTATTGAGATTAAATTAAGCGATAATCCATTAATTAGCCGAGGAAATACCATCGCTTTACAAGATTTAGCCAACCCTCCATTATTAGTTATTACACCATCAAGCGATGATTATAATTTAAAATCGAATGTAAGAGTTTGTAGTATAAAAACATTGGAAGCTAACCTCAAA
>JALOLV010000258.1 GCA_025455785.1 Spirosomataceae bacterium
TTATTTTCCGATGTATAATAAATTCCGTGATGTAAAGATGATTTTATCGCTGCAACAACTTTTTATGGTTGGAGTCGGAATCTTCGGAATCAAAACACTGATTGAAACAAAACCAACATTTACAGAAATCAAAAAGCCATTTTTCATTAGTTTGGGAATTACAGGTGGGCTTTGCTTGATTTTTGCATTATTGCCATCGCTTTTTGTGAGTTTTAGCTCCGAAAACGACCAAAATTTGGTTCAGCAGTTGTCTCAAAGTTTTGGAAATCAACAAGTTGCCCAATCGGTTTTGAATAGTATTATCGAAGACCGTGCATCATTGATGCAAGGCGATGCTTGGCGTAGTTTGGTGTTCATTTTGGTTGCCGCAGCCACTATCTGGGCATTCATACAAAATAAAATCAATGCTCAGATTCTCTCGATAGCATTAGCGGTTTTTGTAACGGTCGATTTGTTTATGGTTGATAAACGCTATGTAAACAAAGACGGTTGCCGATACTGAAATTCTCAAAGACAAAGATTTGAGCTATCGGGTCATTGATTTGCCGGGTGGAGTCTTCAGCGATGCCCGTCCCTCCTATTTCCATAAATCAATTGGTGGTTATCATGGAGCCAAAATGCGTCGTTATCAAGAAGTCGTTGATAACCAATTATCAAAACAATTAGAAGCATTTTACACCGAACTCCGCAAAGAAAACCTCACGCAAGACATTGTAAATCAGGCACTCAGCAAGCAGTCGGTACTAAACATGATGAATACCCGCTACGTGGTCATCAACCCCGAAGCTGCACCTATTCGTAATCCTTATGCTTTGGGTAATGGATGGCTGGTTAGCAATGTGAAAGTTGTAGCAAATGCCAACGAAGAAATTAAAGAACTCGGAACAATAAACCCTCAAAAAACTGCTTTGGTTGATAAACGTTACGAAGAGTTCATAAAAGGTAAAAACCTCCAAGCTGATTCTTCGGCAACTATCAAACTCACCGAATATCAACCAAATAAACTGGTTTATGAGTCAGACAGCAAAACCGAACAGGTAGCGGTTTTCTCAGAAATGTATTATCGTGGTAATCAAGACTGGGTTGCGACAATTGACGGAAAAGAAACACCACATTTTAGAGCTGACTATTTATTGAGAGCGATGGTTATACCTGCTGGAAAACATAAAATTGAGTTTAAATTTGCTCCTGCATCGGTTGTAACAGGTAAAAAAATTGATATGTTTGCTTCGATTGCTTTAATAATATGCTTGATTGGAGCAATTTTTATAGAAATCCGAAAAAAGGAGTAAATGGCTCAAGAGTATGATAAAATAATAAAAGAAAACCTAAAAGGACTGGTCATTGAGTTGATTCGTAAAACTACTGACATTAGACCCGAATCCTATGAAATCCTCTATCCTGAATTACAATTTACGATGGATAGAACTGCTGATTTTATCTTAAAAATCAAGGATAGAGGAGAATCATATATTTTGCATTTGGAGTTTCAGAGTACAAACGATAAATCAATGCCTGATAGAATGTTGCTTTATGCTGGTCTTATCAATTGGCAATATCGAATGCCGATTCGGCAAGTTGTATTCTATCTGGGAGAAAGAAAAATGACGATGAAAGCTGATATTCAGATGAAAGACTTTGAATATCGCTATAACTTGGTTCACCTACATAAAATATCGTATCGGGAATTTATAGAGTCAGATTCGCCAGAAGCAGTGATTTTATCTATTTTGTGTGATTTTGAAAATCTGACTCCCGAACTCGTTGTGGAACAAATTTTCAGTAAATTGCGTATTATTGATGAAAGTGAAACCGAATTACGCCAGCATATAAGACAATTAGATATGCTCTCGGTACTCCGAAACTTACAAGAAACTGTCATAAAACAAGAAAAAGACATGCCAATCACGTTGGATATAACCAAAGACCTTCGGTATCAAGAGGGATTGGGTAAGGGCAAAAAACAAGGAAGAGAACAAGGTATAGAGCAAGGCATAGAGATGGGTATTGAAAATACTGTCAGAAAAATGCTATTGAAAGGTTTTGATACAGATACAATCCAAGAAGTATCAAATTTGTCTAAATCAAAAATCGAAGAAATTAGGAAAAAACTCACCAAGTAAACTACCTTGCCAATCACAATAGTAAATCGTCATTATCCGCCCAATCTCGGAATCACGGGCGAGTCAGCTTGGGATTTAGCCAAATACCTCATTGAAAAACATCAGGCAGAAGTTCACATTGTTCATATCAACCGCAGCTACGATGGTGGCGGACAAATGCGTGAACCGGTGGGAATTACCCACAAAATCAATACGATTTACGAAGGAAAAAATAAATTTCTACGGTTTATCGCTGGTCCTTTGGATGGTTTTTTATTGATTCTAAAAGCAATAAAACTCAAAAAGGGAACTATCATCTGCATGACCAGCCCTCCACTCCTACCATTTTGGGCATGGATTTGTTTCCAGAAGGGTTTGTTTCAACAGGTCAAATCAAAGAATCAAACTGGATATATCGGCAAATAGTTAGGCTGACTTATCGCAATTCTCCTCAAAAATTGATTGCTTTAGGTCCTCAACAAGCAGCATTTTTAGAAACAAAATACAAAAAGCAAATTCCGCAGATAATTTTGCCATGTGGTGTTTTACTGAATCAAGAACGTGATTTAACAAAACCCGATTGGAAAAAAGAAGGCGACAAAATCTACTTACTTAGGCTACGCCGGAAACGTCGGCGATGCCCACTCGGACGATTTTTTGATTTCGGTTATAAAAAATATAAATCCAGCAAAACAACATTTGGTTTTGGCACTTTATGGTACCAAAGCCGAGAAGGTTTTGAGTTTTGCACAAAACAAAGACGGAATCACGATTTTGAAGAATATTCCACGAGGTCAATTGCACTTTATTGATATTCATTTGGTAAGCCTACTCAAAACTTGGACTCACGTGGCTGTGCCCTCAAAAGCAATTAGTTCGGTTTGTGCAGGTGGGAGTATTTTGTTTTGCGGAAGTGCCGAGAGTGATAGTTGGTTTCTCAATCAATCGGCTGGATGGCTGATTAATGAAAATGCCGAAATCGAACAGCAAGTTTCTGCTTTCTTAGCAACAATTACCCACGAAGAAGTAAAAAATAAACGCCAAAATGCAGAAAAAGTGGTTATTGAACTTAATAATTACTTACTCAATGCTTATGGCGAAATAGCCAAAATGATTTAAGGTTCGACAAAATAGTTTTCTATTGTTTTTGGAATCGGGAATTGCATCTCAAAATCTTTTACTGCCAAAACCATCAATGGTTTTGCTTGAGCGATGTCGGGAAAAAACTCATTATCTACCTCAATTTCAACCAGTTTGGCAAGCGTTGCTTTTCCGCTCGCAGGTGAGTTAGTAATTAATAAATTTTTACGCAATTTTTGGGCTAATTTAAGCGGAAAGAACTTTGTTGAAATCGGAAAATAAAACCCTCTTCTTCTCAATCGAGCTTTAAAAAACAACTTACCCGCCATCGAAACCGTAAAGATATCTTCATTTTTGTTTGGGCTAATCACCTCAAAATCAGCCAATTCTTTCGGTATCCCCCAATTTTCGATGCCATTCCAAACCGAATCATAAGACGAAACATAAATCTTAGCAATCGAATAAATCTTTTTATTGTTCAGATTGAACATTCCGGGTACAAAGAGTAATTCTTGGTAGGGGCCAACCTCAGATTCGGAATAATCTACCAGCATGACTGTCCCGAAGAATCCAGTAAAACTTTTGGTTTGATACTCGGATAAAAAACCAAATTTCTCTACAAATGCTCTCGAAAATTTAAAAATAAAGATGTATCCATTACCTTTTAAACTCCAAGGTGGGGCTACTGTCTTTTCTGGTTTTGGAAGGTTATCCGAGTCAAAATACATAATTCATTCTAAAATTAGAGTTTTTGCTGGCTTGGACACAAGAAAGTTGTTCGGCCACCAACTTTGATTATTTGTACCTTTTCGTTACAGTTTGGGCATTTACCAATAAGCTGGGCCATCTGAGTACTTCCCCAACCTCTTGCATGTATCAAGAAATCCGTCGGGAATTCATCGTAATTCGCCTGTTTATCAATCGCTGTTTGGATGACAAACCTCATTGATTCAAAAATCGCCATTTTTTTATTATCCGACAACTGAAATGACAGTTTTTCGGGATGTACTCTTGCCTGAAAAAGTACTTCATCAACAATCCAATTCCCGATTCCGGCCACGGTAGATTGGTCGAGTAAAACCGATTTAATTGGTGCTTTTCTGTGGCTAAGTATATCGTTTAGTTCATCAAAAGATATTTCGAGGGCGTCTTTATTGATTTTCTTTGATTTGAGATATTCATCAACATTCTCAATAATACCTATTCTCTCAAATTTTCTCGGACAGAGAAATCCTAACTTAAAACCATTGGCAAAGCGAAAAATAATTCTGGCAAAGCGAGGCTTATCTTCGTTATCTCTAAAATAAGCTAAATCGCCGGTCATGCCAAAATGAAAATGCAACCAAAAGGGAGCATCGAGCTGGGCAAAAAGATTTTTACCAACTCTTTTTGTACCAATAAAACTCTTATTTTTTAGTTTTTGCGAAAGAATATCATAGTCGGTTGTCAAAAGTTTAGTATCTTCGACCAGTACATCGGCGATTGGTTGATTGAGACTTGTTTCTTCAAAATATCGGCGATAGGTTTCTACTTCGGGCAGTTCGGGCATTTGATTAAATCATTATTTTAAATGTAAACCCGCGAATTAGTTTTTTGTTTTGGCTCGTTATCTTGTAAAATATCTAAGATTTAGTAGATTTGGAAAAACATAAACCTCAATGAAAAAAATCATCTTGTCTTTGTCAATAGTTTTAGGATTTTTTAGCTGCTCAAAATCACCCGAGTCTGCCGCAAAAGAAGTTTGTGATTGCTACAAACAACTCAGCGACACAAAATTGAGCGAAATCGGCACGAAAACTAAAGAATGTACCGAATTAGCAAGCAAACTGGGTGGTCAGTTCAAAGATGATGATTTGAAAAAATATTCGCTTGGTATTGCCGATTGTGCAACCGGTGGATTATTCAAAAAATAAAGATTGATTTGCCTCAATTAGTTAATCGATAACACATAATCAATTGATTATCAGTATTTTACTAACGAATAACATAAACTAATTTTAACATTGCACTTAATCACGGTACAGTTTAAGTACTTTTGATTGATTACCACTGATTAATCTGATGTAAAAGAGGCCTTTGTATGAAGGGGCCAAGCCTATTTTTTTGCCAAAACGAAGGGCTTTGGGTTTCAAGTCTTCTTCATAAATAACCTTCCCAACGACATCAACAACCTGTATTTTCTCCACATTTACATAATCTGATTGAATAAAAACGTTGTTGTCGGTGCTTGGATTTGGATAAACTATGGCATTCATGCTGTAAAAATCGTCGGCCTGTGGTAGTTTCTCTTGAATCAAATCAGTAACCCAAATACCTCTGCCAAAAGTAGCGGCATAAAGTTTTTTGCTGGTATAATTTATCTCTAATTCGTGAACAATCACATTGGGCAAATTCCCGATTAAGGGCTTCCATTGGTTTGTGCCTTCTACCAAATAATACACCCCAACATCCATACCTACATAGAGTATATCGGTTTCTTCATCTGACTGGTAAACGATACAATTGACTGGTAAGTTTGGTAAATTATAACTGATATTTTCCCAAGTCTCGCCAGCATCCGACGAGTAAATTACCTTTCTTCCATCAATAAAATTACTCATCACCGCCCAAACCCTATCGGGTTGTTGGTTATCAACAGCCATGTAAGTTATATATGATTCACGATAAGCATCTTGGTTTGTAAAACTCCATGTTTTTCCATTGTCTTTTGTCTTAAAAATTACAGCATCCGACTTGGTAAGTGGTGTGTTTTTTTTGGCAACATAGATAATATTTGGATTGGAGGATGGAATCGCTAAAGCAGTCGATAAAGTTGGCTGACGGGTATTGGGATTAATAATAAAATTTGAAAGCGGATTGAGCGTGTTATTATCGCTACCAATCTTTACACGGTGGACATTCCCGCCCGCAATTGTAACAACTCCCTGCTCTTTATTTATCACAAAAGGAGTTGTCCATTCGCCTGTATCGGTATTTCCAAGAGGCGGAAAAACCTGCCTTTCTCTTTTTAGAGGGTCGTTTGCATCAAAAAAACTAATAAAACCATACTGCGACGACCCATAAACCCAGTTATTGACTAAGGCTCCCTCCATACCATCGCCACCAAACTCGGATGTCCACGGTCGATTTGGTCCACTAAGAAACATTGCATTGTCTTGCGAGCCAGTAAGAATCGTTTTGCCGTCTTCCGAAACCGCCAGTCGATAACACGATGTGGCATTGATACCATTACTGATGAATTGCCAACATAGATTTTGTGTAGTACTCGGTATAATCTCTTTAGTAGTGTAAAGACCTCCGTCATTGCACAAATATATGGTTTTATTAATAGGATTATAGGCCAACTGGTGTTGGTCGGGGTGAATCGTGTTATATCCTGTTGCAAAACGCCAAGTGGTTCCACCATCGCTGGTTTCGGCCAAAACAAGCCCCCCAACGTAAACCTTCTGGGGATTTCTTGGGTGTACCAAAATACATAAATCATAGAAACCTTGTCCGCCCGATGCCGTAAAACTTGTAGATAGAATATTACCTGTAAATGGTGTTTTCTGCCAAGTCAGTCCGCTATCAAAACTCCGATAGAAGCCCTCAAACCCATTCGATAAATTACAAGCCACGGCATAAACGGTAGAGGGTTGTGTAGGAGCATAAGCAATTTCGATTCGCTGGACACGGGTCGAGCTGATTGTGGTACTCAAAAGTCGCCAAGTATTTCCGGCGTCTTCCGACCTCCAAATACCAGCTTCGCCAGTTCTTGTAGTAGCGACATACACCCCCGTAGCCAAAAGTATATTTGAATTTGTAGGGTCTTGAACAATAGAAGACGTCATTTTGCTCAACACAAGATTCCAGCTATCTCCACCATCATTCGACTTCAATATACCTTTTGTTCCACAAACTACCACCTCATTCGTTTTTTTAGGATTAATCCAAATAGTTCGATTGATTGAGTTGATGCCCTCTTCGAGATTATTCTTTAAGCCAGTTTGTTTCCAGTTTTTTCCGCCATCGGTACTCTTCCAAACCCCGATTCCGTAATAAGTATTTCGTTTTCTATCGGCAGTATATAAATCATAACCAATGTAAGCAAAATCCGAAAGTGAAATGTATAGCGTTTCGGGATTGATGGGGTCAATCGCAATCCAGCTTATTCGCATTATCGGTAACTTATCGCCAAGCGGCGTGTAATTTTTTCCGCCATCGGTTGTTTTCCAGATTCCCCCTTGTCCAAATCCTAAGTAAAAAGTTAGACTATCTTTTGGATGAAACGCGATACAGTTAATCCGACCAATGCCAAACAAGGATGGGTCTCCGTAAGG
>JALOLV010000259.1 GCA_025455785.1 Spirosomataceae bacterium
AGGGGGTAAATCAGACACCCTTTTTGATAGGAGAAATATAGGTCAATTAGTAGATATTTTTCAATTGTAACGTTACAATGAAGCGTTACGTAACGTTACGAGCCATTATAGGGCATTCGCTACGAATCATCCATCATTCGCTATGAATCATCAAACATTCGCTACGAATCATCAAACATTCGCTATGAACTCACAAACATTCGCTACGAATTATCAAACATTCGCTACGAATTATCAAACATTCGCTACGAATTATCAAACATTCGCTACGAATTATCAAACATTCGCTACGTATCAAACATTCGCTACGAATTATCAAACATTCGCTACGAATTATCAAACATTCGCTACGAATTATCAAACATTCGCTACGAATCATCAAACATTCGCTATGAGCTTTTATTGTGGCAAATCAATCTCAAACGTTATTGCTTTGTATCTAATGCTTTTGATGGTACACTTTCTCTTAATTAATAACCATCTCTATCTACCGTGGGGCGACGTTTTCATTGAATGATTTTTGGGGTACACCTTTTTGCATCGTTTTAAAAGATTATAAAACCAATCAACCGAATTATAAAGAGAAAATGTAACGATTACTTATTCTCTTTTATTACCAAAGTAGTATTTGATTAAAGTGTTTACGATAAATAAAATAATTGCTATCTTTCAATAGTTTTTTAGAACGGATGTACCTCTTTTTATTAATATAAATCTTACTACTTTCGCCCTGGTGAAAAAGCTGCGATTTAAACAACTTGAAAGGCTATTTAGCCCACCGCTTTTTGTCTCTTGTTCTCGATTACTGCGGACTCAATTAACCCATTAGTTCAGTTTTTACGACTGACCTCAAACTTATTCAGTTACCATTTTACTTCTAATTGTAGCAAGAAGTACAGAGAGCATTTTATCGTAAAAAACCAACCACAATTAGTTTTATTAGTGGCTTTTTTATTGATTTGTGTCTTTGTTTGGAACAAAGAGGACTTGCATGGAATCATTAAACCAAATTATAAAACAATACAAAAGATACGACATCGAAAACACCATAAAGAATTAATAATAATTCAAATAAATACAAAAAGTATAACAAAACTTTCGCTTATTATCGAGTTGGGTGCTATTTAAAACAACACTCACAAAGACAAACCACAAGGACAAAATATGGATTTAATCACAGTACAGGCTTTTTTTCAACAAGGAATGTTTAATATTCCGAACTACCAACGAGGCTATGCTTGGCAACACCAGCAAGTGAAAGAATTTTTAGAAGATTTAGTTGATGCAACTGAGGGGAGCGTTAGAGAGCATTATACTGGGACAATTACCATTATTGAAAAGGGACATAAAGAGATTTTTCCAAAAAACTTTAAACTTTTTGACGTTGTTGATGGACAACAACGATTTACTACATTTACAATTTTTGTTCATGCAATCCACAACAGATTTAAAGCATTGAAAGTTGAAAAAGATGTTTTGAATGACATCATTAAAAACATAATTTATCAAGAAAACCCAATTCTGACACTCAATAGCGATAGCAACGACTTTTACAAAAAATATATCATCAACGATACCGTTTCTAATTTGCCAGCAAACTTAGAAAACAAATCTCAGACAAACCTTGCAAATGCGAAAAGGCAAATTAGTCGTTTTTTAGAAAGTTACAAAGACTTGGGAGAGTTACAAACGTTTTATAGTTGCCTTATGACGAAGTTTAAGGTTAATTTTTACACCTTAGCCAAAGACTCGGACGTTGGAGTTGTTTTTGAAACAATGAATAATCGAGGGCTGTCATTGACACAAATTGACAAAGTCAAAAACTACCTCATTTTTCTGTCTGCAAGGCTAAACAACGATAAATTATCTGACTATATCAATAATGCTTTTGGTAATATTTTCAAAGAGATGATGAAAATAAACTCAACGGTAACGCAAGAAAATGATATTTTAAGATATTCACACATCATATACAGAGGAATAAATGAGTCCGATGTTCACGCACAAATCAAATCAGATTTAAAGAAAGATTGCAAAAAAGAGGATATTATAAACTATGTGGATTTCTTGCTGAAAGTAGTAGTAATATACTCAAAAATTATGCGAAATGACTTTGCCAACAGCGAAGTTAGGACTCTCATAAAAAAGATAGTTTGGCTTGGTAATCATACAAATTTTATTCCTTTGCTAATTGCCTTACTTAATCGTTATAAGGAAACGCAATTATTAGAAGTTTTACGCATTTTAGAGGTTTTTTCGTTTAGAGTATATAAAATTGGAAACAGAAAGGCACAAGCGGCACAGACAACATTTCATAAACTCGCTTTTGAAATATACTCTGAAAAAGCTACTCTTAGACAAATAGAAGACAGACTTTATAATAATGACTATGCAACAGAACAGAATTTTAAATTGGCATTACAAAGCGTAAACTTTGCTAATGACCAAGAAAGTGACGAAATCTCCTATTTCTTTTTTGAGTATGAACGCTACTTGCACCAACAAAAGCAATCCGACTTTCCTTTACAAGACTTCGATTCATTTTGCGAAGATGTTAAAGTAAAACGAATAAGTGTAGAACACATTGAACCTCAAAATCCACTTAATAGAGACCCATCTAAGCACGTGCATAAATTGGGCAATCTTACACTGACTTACAACAATACTATACTTTCTAACAAGGAGTTTAACGCAAAAAAGGAAATTTATAAAAAGTCAAAATTAATAGTGGAACACGACATCGTGCAATATAGAACGTGGGACGACAGCCAAATAAATATCAGAAGCAAAGAACTCATTGACTTTGCTACAAAACGGTGGAAGTTCTGACATGGGACAAAAACAGCACCCAACATGGAGTTTTGGCAAGTAAAGACTGACGGAAGTAATTGAACAATAGTAACTTTCCTGTACTTTTGTTTCGGCTGACAGAACCCTATTGAGCATTAGTAAGTAACTCAACATTAATATTTTATATCGGCAGACGTTCAAGCATACGAGTTTCAAATACCCTACCTGCCTGCCATCAAGCCCTGTTCGTTGGGCGAAAAGCTAAAAATTAAACTTCATAAATCAAACCTTATGGCACAAATAAGTATTAAGACAAATGACCCTAAAAAACAAACCGTTATTGTTGATTTCTTACCTACAACTTGCCCTCATTGTCATAATGGAATTAGACCTAACACAATAATTGGGTACATTGACCCTGAAAATAATACCTATGATGAAAGTTACCAATTACATATCTTTATGAATTGCCCAATAGATAACTGTCGTGACAGTTTTATTGGCTACTATAAATTCAAAAATAACACATCTATTGGCTATACATTTGAGTTTTTAAACAAAATTTCAAAAGGTACAATCATTACTAAACAGTTTCAACAATTAATTACAGACATATCTCCACAATTTTCAAAAATTTACAATCAATCCTTCATTGCGGAGCAAGAAGAGTTATTAGAAATTTGTGGCGTTGGATATAGAAAAGCATTAGAATATTTGATTAAAGATTATTCCATTTTGAATTTCCCTGACCAAAAAGAACACATAAAAAAGAAAATGCTTGCTCAATGTATTGGCGACCATATAAATGACGACAGAATTAAATCAGTAGCCAAAAGAGCCGTTTGGCTTGGCAATGATGAGACACACTATATCAAAAAGTGGGAAGGTAAAACACTTAAAGACCTAAAAGCACTCATCGACTTGACAGTTCATTGGATTGAAATGGAATCTTTATCTAAGTCCTTTGAAGAAGATATGCCAGGCTAATCTTTTCTGTATCTCTTATTTACAAGTATTTACAAGAAAATGTCCAGAAACTATGACAAGATGACCATCATAAATCATTTTACCTTTTGGAATAGGCTCTGTGCTATATATTAATTTAGTTTTAAAAGTAATGAATGAAAACATAAGAATAATTGGGACTGTGGTTCAATTAAAATCTGGAAGCCCCAAAATGGTAGTTTCAGAAATTATTAATGACCAATTCGTTCAATGTACTTGGACAGACACATCAAACCCAAACGTAATACATAGAGAAGAGTTTAATATTGACATTCTATGTATTGCAAGCAAAAATATGTACGCATGGGGTAATTATAAAACAAGAAACAGCTTATTTTGATTGCTTTGTAGCCAGGTATGATATTTACGAAAAATTATAGATGTAAACAATTGAAAGTCATAAACTTAATGCAGTTATGCTGTATCAGCATTGATACTTCACTCGTCTGAAGTTCGGGCGAAACGTTTCCAATTTCTACTTCTTCGTAAAATGCGACGTTTGCGGCAACCCGAAAAATGACCTCGTTCACACAATAAAATCTATAAGCAGAACTACAATTATAAAAAATGAAATATGGCAATGACCCAAAAATTACAGACATTACTTAATGTAGGACTTTACCACACTAAGAAAGGATTTGATGTTTATCCTTATAAAGAGTGGATGAGTTTTAGGTATGTCTGTGATAGGCTTTTGGATGTAAAAGAAGATTGGGAAGTCAAAAATCTTTTAGATAAACTAACACATGATGGATACATCGAAACCAAAATGATTGATGAAATCCTACACTACAAAGTAAATCAAGTTGGACACGATTTTATTACCAAAGGTGGCTACAGTAGAGAATATCAAGAACATCAAGTAGATTGGGACATCAAAATCGAAACCTTAAAAAAGTTCAAGTACGATAAGAAAGCATACATAGTTTCGATACTTTCAATGGTTATTTCTTTGCTGACGTTATTATATACACTAAAAGAACCACTAATGACAATAATATTGAAATTATTGAAATAAAGATTGAGCAGCAACCGCAAGTTATTTTATTCCCTAAAGGAGTCCCTTTAGCAAGCCAAGCAGACTCTTTGCCCTCAGTTTGTGTTGGAGCGAGACGAGACAATCATTCCTGTTCTGCTTCATAACTCTTTGCTGTCTTGGGGTTCTTGGCTTCCATATATTTCAATTTAGCTTCTAACGCACTTATCCGCTGTGATTGATACTCTAAACGTGCCACATCTACACGAGGACTGGCAAAATACACCAACAAACCACTCACAAACATCCCCAAAAGAAAAATATAAAACATATTTTTGGTCTTGCTATCAATACTAAAACGCTGCTCCTCTACCACAATACTCTCT
>JALOLV010000260.1 GCA_025455785.1 Spirosomataceae bacterium
TCAGTAGAGGTTATCTTTCCACAAGCAGCCCCTTGGATTAATGGTAATTGCTGAAAGTTATTACCCAAAACGGCTTTGAGATTGGCCGAGTCCATACAAAACCAGTTTTCAAGAATAGAAGCATAAACCGACCTAAAATCGTATTGCATCGGAATATTATCATTTACTGATGGGTTTGCAGCAATATCAGGCGTTTTACCAAGAATCAATGGTTGAACCATTTCACCAAATAAGAACATCGGTGCCGATGAACCGTGGTCAGTCCCCATACTTGCGTTTGACTTAACACGCCGTCCAAACTCCGAATAAGTAAAACCAATCACGTTTTTTGAAACACCAAGCCCCTTCAAATCATCCATAAATGCCTTGATTGCATCCGAGACACGCCCCAAAAGGGTTGCGTGTGTACCTGTAATAAAATCGGTATTTACTTGATTAGAGTGGGTATCGAACCCACCAATACCAACCATATAAACCTTAGTTTTTAACCCCCCTCCTATCAATCTTGCCACAATCTTGAGTTGGTCTGCTAATGAATTATTGGTAGGATAAACTCCTTGTGTTTTAATTTTATCGGCTGCTGTTTTAATTGTATTTGCATATTTATTGGTAGAGTCGGCAACCGTCCTTAAAAATCGTAATTCTTTACCAGCAAGCGAGTTAGGAACAAAATCAGACTTACCAGTAACCAAATTATAGAAACTGGTTGGATTTGTAATTGCCATACCCATTGATTGGACTGGCCCCTGTAATGCTGTTGAGACAACCGAACCAATCTGAATGGCAAGTGGGTCGGGAGTTTGAGAATTGGGGTAACCCGTTGGAAAGTTTGGGTGATTAAAACTCAAATATCGGCCAGCCCAACCCGAATTTATCGTTACGTTTGAATCAGAAGCCGAATTCCAAATGTCGGTTGCTCTAAAATGAGAAAAGTTTGGATTAGGATACCCCACACTTTGAATTAAAGCGGCTTTACCATCGTTAAATAATTTTTGAAGCCCTGTCATGGCTGGGTTTAAGCCCAGAGTGCTGTTATCAAGGATTTTTAAAAGTTTATCCTCCGGAATTGCAATATTTGTTCGGGCATTTTTATAAAGCGAATACTTATCGATTGGAATAACGGTATTTAATCCATCGTTCCCACCGTTGAGTTGAACAATTACCAAAACATTTTCGTCTCCGGCGGTTTCTTCAGTAACACTTCCGAATGCTTTAAATGCTAATCCATTTAACAAGGCGGGCATCACAACACCCGACAACGAATTTTGAATAAAATCTCTGCGTTTCATTGGTTTTTAGGGGCTGTTTATGCTAATTGGTATTCTGGAAGTGAAACAAAATATCGATAAAGATTTTTTAGACGGGTTAATACCATATTTCGAGCATTGGTATCGTTTGGTTTAGCAATAAACGCCTCCCAGATTTCGGTCCAATAATAATCTGAGGATTGACCACTTAATAAAATATCTCTTTTTACTTGCGATATAATTTCGGCCGAAAGTGGAATCCGATAAAGAATTTCAAGTGATTGTTCAATCAAAAGATTTGGGTCTTCGGGGTTTTTCAAGCCTTTAGCAAATGTAATCAAATCGGCGTTAATTTTTTGTTGATTACGAGTGTACCCATTATTTAAGACAGTATCCGAAAACTGATTTCGCTTCGGAAAAGTATCAGAATTAACCCAAAGCTCATAAAAATTCGGTTCTTGATAATAGGCACTCCAACCCGCAACACTCGGTGGGTCGCCGAGGTTTTGCTGCATATTTGTACCCTGATTTAGCATATCCCCGCACAAATTATACAATTCGACTACGAAGGTTTTTTCGGAGGGTAAAGCGATATTAAACTCTCTAATATTACCGATTATTAAATCTAAAGGACTTTTGATTGATGCCCCAAAATACACAGAATCATTAAAATGTTCGCTTTTAAACAAAGTCGATAATACTGGTTTAATTTCAAACTTATTATCCCTGAAGATTTTGGCAAGTGGAACTATAATATTTTGCTCAACCGAAGAATCAATTTCATAATAAACAAAAAAGGTGTAAATCCGACGAACGATGTATTTACTAACCTCCTCAACCGCAAAAATCATGTTTAATAGTTCATCAAGCTCAATTTCTCCAGCATTAGCTCCCTGCATACCCTTAATAACCTTATTTCCATAAAATGCCGAAAACTGTTTATCATTAGTATCGTGTCTGTTGATATCAAAAAATGAAAAGTTTAGTCCAGAATTATCTCGATTGTTACGAAAGCCCGTTAAAACTCTTGCCGCTGCCTTAACGTCCGCTTCGGTATATTTAGAATCAGGCCCTTTACCTACACAAAAAAGTTCTTGGAGTTCGCGACCATAGTTTTCATCGGGAGCAGTCTTTGTGTTTCGTTCACCATTCAAATACCTAAGCATTGCGGGGTCGAGTGTGATTTCTCGAACGAATGTTTTGAAGTTGCCAAGAGCATTTTTTCGGAGAGTAAGGTGATGCTTGTAAATAAATCTTGCATCGTCAACATCTGCTGATTCGGTAGCAAAATGATTATGCCAAAACAAAATCATTTTTTCGTGAATACTTCTTTGCTGATTAATAAGTTGTTGAATCCACCAACGTTTATATGAGTTTCGGCGTAGAGAATTTACAGTGCCATCTCCATAAATTGCATTTACCCAAGTCTCACCCAGTTTTATCCCCTGAGGGTCTTGGTAGGTGGCAGTTTGGTAATAATTCAATGGAGGTGATGGGTCGGCTTGTGGCTTGAGTAATTCATCGACGGTTTCTGATAGTGATTTTCTCAAAAAATAATCAATATCAGACTGTTTTGCCCCAAACATCGTTCGTTTGAGTAGATGAATCACCTGAGTTCTTGTCCAAGCCCCTTTGTACTCAGCAATCCCTTTTGTAGAAACGGTAGTTTTGGTAGTGTTGTTACTCATATAAAGTAGGGTTTGAAAATCATTATATTAGACTGATAATAAATGTAAAAGTTTAATTCATTAAATTATAAATCAAACTTCTCGTCAGTCTCATCAAAGAAAATATAATTGCAATAATCAAGGTAAGGCTTCAAAAGTTTACACGCCCCAATAAATTCAGTCGCAAAATCTGGTGAAATGACCTCAGAATCAGTATAACGGTGCATGAAAAATAGTTGTTTGTACCTCAATAGTTCTATTTCTGGATGCTCAATTTTGTAGCCTTTGGGTGCACCTTTTACACGTTCTCCCCAAATTTCTTTGTAGTAATCTCTAAAGTTTGATTCATATATAATGTTTTTCAATTCAGTAGGATTGTAATCTATCTCTTGGCGAAACTTAGATAATTGAGCAGGTGTTGGCTGCCAAATACCACCGCCAATGAATGATTCTCCGTTTGGTTGGATGTGTAGATAATAATCAATTCTACCAGATTGCCTACCGCCGGGTCCGAAAGCGGCGGCTAAATTTAATTTGTAAGGAGATTTATCCTTTGAGAATCTAATGTCTTTGTTAATCCTAAATATACAATCTTTTACCCTTGTATTGATTAGATTATCCTGAAATTTTGAAAGACCATCCAAAACCGATTGGCAAAACTTCTCAAATCTTTCTTTTTCGGTTTCGTAACGTTTTCTATTTGCGTGAAACCACTCTTTGTTATTGTTTTCTTTTAAATCACTCAGAAAATCAAGGGTACTTTGGTCTAATTGCATAAATGATTTTATTTTCTGCACCAATTTCTTCAATTTTGTAGAATAAATCAAACAGTTACGATTATTTGTAAGGTCTATTAAATAATTTCATTTAGAATACAACATTTTCAAATGGCAAGAATACTTACTGGAATACAAGCAAGCGGAAGACCACACCTTGGAAACATCCTCGGTGCAATCAAACCTGCAGTTGAGCTTTCACAAAAACCTGATAATGAATCGTTTTTATTCATCGCCGATTTACACTCGATGACAACCATCAAAGATGCCAATATTATGCGTGATAACACACGAGCGGTAGCATCGGCTTGGTTGGCTTTTGGGTTTGATACTGATAAAAACTTTTTCTATCGCCAATCCCGATTGGCAGGTTTACATACCGAACTAATGTGGTATTTGAGTGTTCTGACGCCTTTTCCGATGCTTGCCAATGCCCACTCTTTCAAAGATAAATCAGATAGACTTTCGGATGTAAATGCGGGTTTGTTCACATATCCTGTTTTGCAAGCTGCAGATATTATTTTGTATCAAGCCAATTTTGTACCGGTAGGAAAAGACCAAAAACAACACCTCGAAATGTCGAAAGATATGGCTGCCGCCTTCAACCGAACCTACGGAGAAGTCTTTGTTTTGCCTGAGCCATTGATTGACGAAACTGTAATGACGATTCCGGGTACAGATGGCTCAAAAATGAGTAAATCTTACAATAACTACATTGATATTTTCTTACCTGAAAAGCAATTATTGAAATCGGTAAAATCAATTATTTCGGATAGTACCCCACTTGAAGAGCCCAAAAACCCCGATACCGATGTTACATTCAAGATTTATTCATTGGTTGCATCAGAGAATGAAATTGAAGAAATGCGTCAGCGATACCTCAATGGAGGTTATGGCTACGGACACGCCAAACAGGCTCTTTTTGAAAAGTTGTGGAATGGTTTTGCCAAAGAACGTGAGATTTTCAATTTTTACATGGAAAACGACGATGAATTGGAAAGAAAACTAAAACAAGGAGAGGAAAAAGCTCGTGTCATAGCCGAAAAAAGCCTTAAAGAAGCACGAAAAGTATTGGGGTTTGAATAGTCAATCTTAAATTATAAAATTATCATAGAACAAATTAAATATTGGGAATACGAGTTTTTTTTG